>CAYZVM010000097.1:0-21311 GCA_964481485.1 uncultured Saprospiraceae bacterium
GCGGGCGTGTACAATGTGCGCATCACCGGCAATGAAGGCGCGGCAGTGCGCAAAGTGACTATTCTGGACTAAAGTCATTCGATACCTGAATTTTTGCCGGAGCGGCCCAGCGTCACCATGTCGCAGGGCCGCTCTTCTTTTCGGCACCGGACGTTTATTTCCCAAACCACAATTTGAACGCCTCCACCTTTTCCCGGCTGACGAGCACATCGTCGGTGTTCATTGGGTCTTTGAGCGTCACTTTCAGGCGGCTGTTGGAGTAAGTCACCACGTCTTTGATGACACCGATGGCGGTGATATATTGGCGGTTGAGCCGAAAAAAATGCACCGGGTCGAGCATTTCTTCCAATTGTTCCAGCGTGTATTCCACCGGGTATTTGCGGCCATTTTGGTGGCGCAGCCACACGATTTTGTTTTCGCCAAAGAAATAATCAACCTCTTCGGCAGCCACGGCGGTGAGGTGGTCGCCGACTTTCACCATAAAACGGGTCTTGTACTGCCGGGGTTTCAACATCTGCATCATCTGCTGAATAGTGCCCGCGTCGAGCGTGGCCGCACCGCGCAGTTGGCGGAGTTTTGAAAAAGCCTGCGCGAGGTCTTCGGGCGACACAGGTTTGAGCAGATAATCCACGCTGTTCACCTTGAAAGCCCGCAGCGCGTAGGCATCGTAGGCCGTGGTAAAAATGATGGGACACGGCACTTTCACCTGTTCAAAAATCTCAAAACTCAGCCCGTCGGCCAATTGGATGTCGAAAAAAGCGAGGTCTGGCGCGGGGTTGGTTTTGAACCACTCCACCGCAGATTTCACCGTGTCCAAAGTGGCGAGCACCTCGGTAGCGGGGTCGAGTTGTTGGAGTTTGGAGATGAGGCCCCAAGCAGCGAGGTCTTCGTCTTCGATGATGAGAATGCGCATTGTGTTATTGTCGGGCTAGCGTAGTTTAGGAAGTTTAGATGGTTTAGAGGTTTGATTTTCAGTCAATTGCCTCAGTGTTCAAAATACCACCGGCACGCGCACGGTGAAAAAGCCATCGTTGTCCGTTATCAGCACCTCTTTTCCGGAAATCACCCGGTACCGTGCGGAGATGTTTGCCAACCCCACACCCGTTGATTCCGGCAAGGTATTTTTGGGTTGCAGATTGTTGCGCACCACGAGATAGTCTTTTTCTCGAAAAATCTCGATGCGGAGCGGGTGGGCTTTCGATGCCTCGTTGTGCTTCAGCGCATTTTCCACCAACATTTGCAGCGTGAGCGGCGCCACCTGCCCCTCCAAAGGCTCCGGGATTCGGATGTCCGTTTGCAAGCTCTCGCCAAATCGGATATTCATCAGAAACAAATAGGCGCGCAGTATTTGCAGTTCTTCTTCCAAGGAGGCCAGTTCCTTGTCGCGGCTTTCGAGGATGTATCGGTACACCGTAGAAAGTTGGCGGATAAAATGTTCGGCCTGATTGGCGTCTTTGTGCACCAGCGAGGCCAGCACATTGAGGCTGTTGAACAAAAAATGCGGGTTTATCTGATTTTTCAACGTCTCGTAGCGGGCCGAAATCTGCTCCTTTTTGAGCCGTTCGGCCTCCACCAAGGTATTTTTCCAATTCAGCAAAAACGACCGCCCGTGCATGAAAATAGAAATTAAAAAGGTGATGACGAGCGTCGGGAGGAAGTCGCGGAAAGTCATGTCGCGGAGCAGCGCCAACAAATCCCAGCCGTATTTTCGGCTAAAAAACATCCACTCCAAAAATACCCAGGCAATACAGGTAAAAGCCACCGTAATGGCAATGGCGATGAGCAGACGTTTGACCGGTGCTTCCACCCAACTGACCCAACGACTCGGCAATTCGCTCAAGTGGGCGTTGCCGAGCCACAATACCGACATACCTACGCCAGCCCGCCAGTAATATGCCCACATCAGCGCCAAGCCCCCACGCTCGTAGAGTTTCGCCGGGTTGAAAAAAAGAATCAATATTGCTATCCCGCCAATGGCGGCAATGATGACAAAATCGAGGATGAATTTTTTGACGGCAGCGTTCATTGCGTGTGGATGTAAATTGTTGAAAATGTAGGTTTGGGGCGGTTTAGGGTGGTTTAGATGGTTTAGAAAAGTAATTGGCTTTGACAATCAATGGCTTGGGTTTCAAGCCTAAACCATCTAAACCGCCCTAAACCATCTAAACCAATCTAAAACAAGGCTTGTGGGCTAACCTCAATTCCCCTTTTCAGGCGCGTTCACTTGACTCAGGAAATAATCGTTGCCCTTTTTCCCCCAATGCGGCAGCAGCCCCCTGTCTTTTTCTTGCTCGTACAAAGCCGCCGCTTTTTCAAACAAAGGTTTGGCCTTGGCCGCGCCGCCGCCGTAAAACTCAGGCATATTCAGCGTATAGGTGCCTTGCAGGAACGGCGCACGCGGATTGTTGGGGTTCATGGCCGAGGCTTTTCCCAATTGGGCGAACACTTTGGGCGAGTATTCCTGCCCTTTCACCATCGGATTTTCCATCACCCGTCCGGTGTAAATGTACGCTTGCAGCACGGGCAATTCCGATTCCTGCGGAGCCAGCGCGGCGGCTTTGTCGAGGTTGGTTTGCGCGAGGTCAAGCGTGAGCGTGGCCTTTCCCGCATCTTCCTTGAACATTTTGAAAGCAGCATTCAGGTGGCTAAAAGCAGCGTAGTAAAGTGGCAGCCATTCCTTTGGCTCGGCGGCGGCGATGCGCGAAAAAGTGTTTGCGGCTGTCTGGAAATCAGCCATGCTTTTGGCCGTGTCCAACTGCGCCACCGCGTTGGTCATGGCGGTCGTGTATTGGCTGTTTTGAGCCGAAAGAACAAAGGTCGTCAGGGTGATGATGAGGGCAAAAAAGAATTTTTCCATGATGAAATAATTTACAGTGCGTTGATTGTTAAAATGTTGGGACAAAAATGGGGTGGGCGACGATACGGGAAAAATGGAGTTGACCGAAGTGTAGAATTCGGGGAGTGAATCGCATATTTTTTCAAATATCGTCCGTGGTGGTCTCCGCCGCCTTGTAGCGTTTTCCGAAATTGACAAACAAACCCACGAACAAAAATCGCTTCGCCGGGGGCATGATGGCGCGGGCGGGCAACTGCCCGTTGGCGTCCGGCGTGTTGCCAAACTGGTAGCCGAATGTCTGGTTCAGCCCCAAGATATTCGTGGCCGACACATAGATGATGGTGAAATGCCCCCCCAGATTGGTCAGGTAACTGGCGTTCACGCTCAAGTCGTGATAAGCAGGCGTGCGCCCCTGATGGAAGCCCGGCCGGTTCGGGTCTTGATAAGGCCGCGGCGACTGAAAAGCATACGTCGCGCCGATAGCGGTGTTGATTTTTTGCAGCCAATGCTTGTACACCACCGATGCGTTGTGCGCCGCCGCGAAGGTCGGCACCGCCAGTTGCGGGAAATCGCGGTAGTCGCGCTTCGTGTCCAAATAGGAATACGAAATCCAATAATCGCCCCGCTTGATGGTCTTTTTATCGCGGAAAAAAACATCCACCCCACGCGCATAGCCGCGCCCCGTGCTGCCAGGCCTGCCCGTCTCGGCACCGTTTTTTGCCAAATGTTCGTACTTTTTGTAGTAACCCTCCACCCTGAACGTGAAGCCGTCGCGGATGCGCTGGTAATTGAACATCAGGTGCGTGGCGCGTTCGAAGCGCAAATCGGTGTGGAAGCGCATTAATTCATATTCGGGCGTTTGATAAAACTGCCCCGCCGCGAGGGCGATTTGTTCGTCTTTTCCCAAAATATATGCAGCAGAGAGGCGTGGTGCCACATTTGCGCGATTCAGCAGATTGGAATATTCCGCCCGCAACCCCGCTCGTGCCACTATTTTTTTTGAAAAATAAAAATCCATTTCGGAAAAACTGGCGGCGTAGCGCTCCTTGCGCAAGGTGTTGAACGCCACGCTGTCAGATGGCCGGTACGTCTCGTCAAAACGGCCGTGCAGGTATTCCGCGCCAAATTTCAGTTTCCATTTTTCTGCCAATGGCCGCGTCAGCGTAAACCGCATTTGCCCCGACTGTTGCTGCTGGTCGTTGGAAAAACCCGATGCCACTTGGTCGCGGTTGTGGGTGTAAGCACCGCCCGCAAACAGTGCCCATTTTTCATTCAAAATACTGCGATACGACACGTTGGTGTACACATTGTCGGCTTGCAGGCGCAATGGCAACATCGTCTGAGGCTCGAAAGGGTCGGGGTACAACATCTCCATCCATGAGCGATTGACGGAGGTGTAGACTTTGAACATCCCGTCGCCAGCCGTCTGTTGGCGAAAAGTGAACTCCCCGCCGCCCGATTGGGGCGCTGCTATCCAGTCAATGCGCTGCGGCACCAGCGCGAAGTAGGGCGACAAATTGGTGTAACTGCCCGACACCGACATCGAACTCCGCTCCCAGCACTCCGTGTGCGCCAGCCCCAGCCCCACCGACATCAGCGACAGCCCGGTAGTGGTCTGCGGCGCGAGGTCTTCGGTGTGCAGGATGAGCGCCGACGACAGGGCTTGTCCGTATTCTGCCGAGTAACCGCCGGTGGAGAATTGGGTGCCTTTGAACAGAAAAGGCGAAAAACGATTGCGTGCAGGCACGTTTGGCACCGAACTGTTGTAGGGATTTTGCACATAAAGGCCGTCAATGAAGGTGCGCGTCTCGTAGGCCGCGCCGCCGCGCACGAGGATTTGCCCCGACTCGCCATTGCGGGTGGTGCCGGGCAAAGTGGCGATAGCCCCGGCGATATCGGCGGTGGCGCTGGCGGTGAGCGCGATGTCTATGGGCGAAAGCACGACCGCCCGGCGGCGGTCGCTGGCTGCCTCAAAAGAACCCGCAGAAATGACCACCTCCTGAATGGCCGAAGCGTTTTCTTTCAACCGGGGCTGCAAGTTCAGCGCACCGCCGCTGAGGGTCAATGACTGGCGAAACGTGTCGCAGCCGAGGTAGGTGATGAGTAGGGTTTGAGCGCCGGAGGCTTCGGTTTGGAAGGAAAAATGGCCGCGCCCGTCGGTGGTCGCGCCGTCGTAAGTGCCGAGCAACCAGACGTTGGCGCCCACGAGGGTATCGCCGTTTGTGGAGAGAACGTGGCCGGAGAGCAGTGTTTGGGCATCTGCATAAAATGCCGTTATCAAAAAGATGGAAATAAAAAGGAAGATGCGCATGGAGCGGTGTCGTTTGCTGAACAGCACAAATGTGCCGCAACATGCTTCCGCCTGAAATTTTTAGTGACTGAAGTGCAGGATATGGGGAGTGGAGTGCGGGGGATGTTGTATTTGAATTTCCCTACCCCCGCTTCGCCACCTTGACATGACCCGCCACCCAAGCCGGCACCACCACCGCCCCCAACAACAGATAGCCGTAGTACGCCATGCCGCGCCACAGCAGCGCCACCACCAGCCCGATGCCCGCCGGCACATAATCGGACGTAAAGCCGACGAGCGCCACCTCGGCCAAGCCCGCGCCGCCTGGCGTTGGGCTGAACGACATGATGATAAACATCGCCACCATGCGGGCATACAGAAATGCCTGTGTGAAACCGTCCACCGGCGTAGATGGCACGATGGCGATGATAATACAATTTATCATCAGGAACTTGCAAGTCCATACGCCCAGGGTGCTGACCACAACGCGGAAATGATATTGCCAACCTTGCCGGTGGATTTCTTCGGCAGCAAGGGCAAATTCTTCACCGAGCAGATGAAACCTCACCGACCATTTTTTCAAAAAAGGCAGGCGGGCGAGTTGGTGCAGCACGTGTTTTGCGGAGCGTGGTTTTATCAAAAGAAAAAATATCAGCACCAGCCAATAACTGAACATCAGGCCGTAGGTGACGAAAAAAGTGCCGCTCGCCAGCCCCACATCGCTATAACTGTCCATGCCCGGATACAACATGGGTGGGCCATAGAAAAGCAGCAAGACGGGCAGGATGATGATGAAAAAACTCGAATCGCACAGCGTCGTGTAAAACACCGCGGCTGCCGTGCGCCCGGCGGCGAGTTTTTCCCGTGTCAGCACGTACAACATGACGAGCGGCCCGCCTTTGCTCGTGGGCGTGACGGTGCTGCTGAACTCCCAAATCACCATGAGTTCGAGGCATTTGCGCCAAGAGAAAAATTTGCCCGTGATGGTGCGCAGCCGGAGCGTGTAGAAAAAATGCCGCACTACCAACAGCGCAAACGCCAACCCAATCCATGCAAACGCCCGCCCCGTCCATTCGATGGTGCGGAATTTTTCGTAGTCGAATTGTTTGTAAAACAAATAGCCGACGGCGGCCATGCCCAGCGCGATGGGCAGAATCATGCGCGAAAGGCGAAAGGAACGCACCACGCGCTGGCCTTCGGCCTCGATTGTTGGGGCTTGTGTTTGTTCTTCTGTCACGGAACGGGAAACATTTTTCGGCGGGCGAAGTTCGGGGATTGATTATGCCTCCGAGTATTTATTTCCTGAACCAAAACGTCTCGGGGTTCACTTTCACCAGTTCGTGCTGCACGGCGTAAATCACCAGCCCCGCCACATTTTTACAGCCTAATTTTTCAAGCAAATGATTGCGGTGGCCTTCCACCGTGCGCGGGCTGATGAAGAGTTTGTCGGCGATTTCGCCGGTGGTATATTCCTCGCAGATGAGTTGCAGGATTTCCGTCTCGCGGGCGGTGAGTTCGACTTGAAAAGAAGACGGTGTTTTGGGTTTTGTTTTCAACAGCATATTGTCGCGGATGACTTCCAGCACTTGTTGGTTGTAACTGAACCCGTTTTGCAACACCTCCACGATGGTGCGTCGCACCTCTTCAGGGTCGGAGTTTTTTGGCAAATAAGCCGCCGCGCCGAGTTCGATCATGTTGATGATGAACGCGCTGCTGAAATAAGTGGACAACACGATGATTTTCAAATCGGGGAATTCCTCGCGGATGATTTTGGCCGCTTCGATGCCGCTGAGCACGGGCATATTCAGGTCAAGCAGCAACACATCGGGCAGCGATTCGGCTGTCCGCAATTGGCGCAACAGCGCGTCACCGTCGCCCGCTTCGAGCGTGACCTGTATTTCGGCGCTGTCGTTTTCGAGCAGGAGTTTCATGCCTTTTCGGAACAAGGCTTCGTCGTCGGCGATGGCGATTTTTATCATGGTGGAAAGTGTTTTGGCTTGCTTTGGCTTACGTTTACGAAACCTTGAAGGTTTCGTAAACGTCGTTTCTAAAAAACACAATTGTCATGTTGATCCGCCAGCTGGCGGAGAAACACCCACACAACCCAAGTGACCCGGAATGTTGCGAAAAGCGAGCGACTTCGGAGTAAAGAAACTTGTGTAGATCCTTCACTTCGTTCAGGATGACAACGTGGGGTAAAGAAAAGCCCGCGTCGTTTTTTGAACATTTTTGAGACCTCTCACACCGGATAAACATACCGAACATCGGCCCGAAAACCCTTGCCCGGTTCGGAATCGAGGGTGTAGGCGGCGCCAATCATTTTCATGCGGCTTTCGATGTTCATCATGCCCAGCCCGGGTTTGAAGTTTTTGTTTTTCAAATCAAAACCCTTTCCGTTGCCCTGATATTCCATCCGAATTTCCGACGGGGTAAGCCACAGGCGGATGTCAACGCGGGTGGCTTGGCCGTGCCGGAGGGAGTTGCTCACGAGTTCCTGCAAGACGCGGAACAGGTTGAGTTCCACGATTTTCTCCGTCGGGCGTTCGTCGTTTTGCATGGTTTCAAAAAACAGTTCGACCGCGCCGGTGTGGCGGAATTGCTCGCAGAGTTCGACGATGGCGGCTTTCAGCCCAAAATTCTCCAGCGTGGGCGGCAGCAAATCGTGCGAAATGCGCCGCGCAGTGCCGATGGTTTCGTGGATGACGCCGAACAAATCGCCGACCGCCTCGCCCAACGCGGGCACTTCGGGCGCGAGTTTTTGAAGCCGGTGCAGGTTGAGGTGGATGACGTTGAGTTTCGAGCCGACCTCGTCGTGCAAATCTTTGGCGATGCGCCGCCGCTCTTCTTCCTGTGTCTCGATGGTGCTGAAGAGCAATTGCTCCTGATGCCGCAGTTGTTGTTCCTGCGCTTTTTGCTGTTCGGTGCGCAGTTTTCGCTGCGACAACAGGAAAAAGAGGACAAAAGCCAGAGCCAACAACACCATGACCATGATGCCCACCGTCATCAGGAGGAGGACTTCGTTTGCCTGAAAGCTGCTTTCCATATTGAGATGAACACCAAAAGTTGAAAAATCAGGAACAACAAGGCGTTGAACATCCAAAAGCCTTGTTGCGCTTTCAGACCCACCTTGTTCAGTTGCAATATTTTGGCAAACATAAAAATAAACAAACTGCCCGCATTGTAAAGCAGCACCGCAGTGTTCACCAATCCCTGTGCGAGGTAGCGCGGTTTTGAAAAATCCGTTTTGCCGTAGGCATTGAAAAAATAAAAAACGGCGTATCCCATCAGGGTGATTTGCACCAGCGTCTTGGCGTTGCTGTTGAAGCCCGTAGGCGGCTCCAGAAAAATGGAATTGGCAACAACCAGCGCGGAAACCACACCGACAAAGGGCCAGAAATACCGCTGAAACCCGACCTGCGACGCGAACACCGCCCGATAAAACAACGACAGCGAAACAAACTCCAGCAGGGTGTAGATATGCAGCAAGGGCAGGTTGTTGATTCGTTGGTAAAGCGTCCATGTTGCCGCCAATTCCGTGATTAAATCAATGATGAGAAATATTCCAAGCGCTTTAAACTCCACGGGAAGATGCCGAAACCGGAGAGCATACATCAAAATGCTTGCTCCGAGAAAAATCTGGGCGACGTGTGAAAAGAGCAGCGATATTTCTTTGACAGAGAGCATAAAGCGGTAATGATTTTCTTCCTGAACGATTTTTATCGGGTCAAACCACTGGTATCACAAAGAGGCGGACAAGGTGTCGAAAAATCAAAAGCCCGGATGGAGTGAGCACTCGGCAACAGCGGGTTGTCATCCAGTAATATCAGGTCAATGAGCGAGTCTTTTACGCCCAAAAAGGCGTACACCTTGCCGTGCTGGGCAAACTTCACCATTTCGGCCAGTTCGCAGGAGTCCATCGCGAAAAACATGACTTCAGGGTTTTTGATGCCGTAGTGCAGGGCGGAGTCTTTGTGCATTTCCATGCGCAACATCCAGGGTGTATATTTTAGCATATAGTTCTCCGCCAGATTAAATGGGATGGAATCGGGCTGGCAGCCGTTGGTCGGGCCGGCCACGGGTTTTAAAGCACCTTCCTTGTTGGCGAGCATATAGACCAACGCGGCGGCGGTGAGGGCGAAGAGCAGGGTCCAGGTGTTCAATTTCCAGTTCATGTCAGTAGAAGAGTTGAGGAGGTGAAGGGAAGAATTGTTTTCAAAAATGCCGCAATCTATACTTCTTCCCGAATAATTTACGTCGCCGGGCGCAAAAACAGGTATTTCTACGCGGTCTTTCCCGCAGAAACACGCGATTTGCAAAACAGGGTGTTTCCGCGCTTACATACCATTTCCGGGCGACTGACCTTTGCAACAGCTTTTTCAAGCAATACGCTTGCTGGCCACATCTCTCCGATTTATTGCTGTGAAATCCTGTGTGATTTCTGGTCTGCGCGAGTTCGATTATTAACCACTTTTTTCACTAAATAAACAATTCAACCATGAAGCAACCCATTGCTTTCCAGCCATCCTTATCTCCTTACTACGGGAACTTGCAAACCGGCGTTTCCTATGCCATTCAGGTAAAAATGCCCTGGTACTCAACCATAGGGCATGGGAGTTACTCTGTTCTGTCGCCCAATGAAATCAGTTTCAGCGGATATTATTCAGCGCTTGGACACAGCGGGAAAATCACCATTGACCTGACCGTTACCGGCAACAATGTCGGCAACATTACCTTCAACAACCACAGCTACCCCTGCACTTTCCAGGTGGATGGAAACGATTTGATTATCAACCTCAACGAAGGCAACGGCCCCACGTCGCTCAAAATGGAGTTTTGGCATAGTGGTATGTGGATTGGCGGAGACGGTATCCAAGATGACATTTGGATTGGCCCAGCTTAGTGTTCGGACACGACGCGATATTAAAGCCCAATGAGACTGTTCCGGGCGTGTTTTGGCCAACACTGCCCGGATTTTTTGTGTGTTGAGTTTCCCTCTGCTTTTAGCCCCACATCATCATGTGGTTGAAGCCCCTTCCAATTCCCCGAACCTTTGCACTGTCAAGAGCAAAAAACAGCTTGTACACACAGAACCAAATGGCTTCCTCCATCAACTATTTCTGTGGAACACCTGAACGCTTTCCTTTCACCTTTAAATTTTCAAACAATGGCCAAACCAAGCACCTCAGCCAGCGCTAATGTAGATTTTAACATTGCTGACCTTACCAACATTATTGCCGGCTTTGCCGCCAACGACCGCAACGACCTGGTATTCGTCATCGAAAACGGGACCGAATTTGATTTTGATGTCAATTTCAGGGCCGACCATGGAAATTATCATGATTCCCACGGCAGTAAACTGAGTGGATTGAAGTTTGAGGAGGGCGGACACCCCAAAGCCTCCGACTACGAACTGAGTTTCCAAGCAGCCGGGGCGGGTTGTAATGTGGTGCTGACGCTTTTTTGCCCGGCAAAAAACAGGATGTACTTCATTATGGGTGCTACGCCTGTCAATAAGGAAAATTATTTCAAGTTCAATGGCTTTGCACCCATTTTCACTGACGAGAAAAACTATTCGAGCAACGGGTTCAAAAAATTTACCGTCGACCATTTTGAATTTGAAATATCCATCACCGGAACCAGCCCGTCAGTATGCAAGGTGCTGATCAGGGAAGTTTAGGTCACGGCTCAGGCCTTCCGGGTTTCTTTCCATTTTTCCATCATCAAAAAAAATACACCACCATGGTAAATGTCCTGATATACAACACCCATCTGTTCGAAGGGATCGGTGCAACTCTGTTGCCGGCTCTTCAGGGTTTTTTGGGCGCCCCCCTCGTGTTCGAAGACCAGGCACGCCTCGATGCCATTATCGGTCACATCAACAGCAGGTCTATAGATGCCGACGTAATCGGCCTCACGGAAGTCTGGGCGGATGCTTCCAAGAAAAAAATCATTGACAAAGTCAAAGCCAAATACCCCTTTTCATTTTTTAACAAAACCAGTTCCCTGCAAATGGGCGACGGCCTGCTGTTGTTGGGCAAAGTTGCCTTAGAGCAACCATCTTTTGAAGCGTTCAACAACCTGAACGGCTTCGACGACCTGAGCCAAAAAGGTATCCTCAGCGCGGTAATTCAGCCGGCAGGCCAGCTCAAAAAGGTGTTGGTGATATTGGCACACACCCAATCGGGAGAGGCGCCTGACGACAAGGCCGCACGCGCGGATAACATCCAACAACTGGCCCGGCGGGTCAATAACCTGAAAGCCGGCGGCATTGACAGCATCATTTTGATGGGAGATTTGAACGTGATCGCAGAAGACAGCAATGCCCAACCCACTGCGGAATACCAGCAGCTGCTGTTGCCAGCCATGAGAAGTGTGGGACTTACTGACATCTACCGGAAACTCCATGCTGTGGTGGCTACAGACCCCGGTTTTACCTACGACGGCACGAAAAATCCCCTTATCAAAACGTTTGCCGCCGGTGATGCCGCTCTCCGCCAGCGACTCGATTATATTTTCACTTCAGCGATGCCCGTTGCGACGGGTGTTGTACCGGTTTTCACCTATCAGTCTGCCAAGCCGAGGGCGGTCATTCCGACCTCAGACCATTTTCCGGTTGCAGGCAGTATTGATGTTTCTGTCACTGTTTCAAATGAGGAAGATACCCGCGACAAGGTTGTTTTTGGGAAAACAAACCTGAACCAACTGGCAAAAGACGACGGCAAAACGGACCGAAACGATTTGTTGGTCAGCATCGAAAACGGGACGGAAACCACGTTTGACGTAAACTTCAATGTGGAACACGGCGCTTTCGACAGAGCTCATGGTAGCAAGTTGCTGCCCTCTCCCGATTTCAAACGGCAAAACCCCGAAGCCACCCACTACGAAATGGGATTCGAAGCTGTCGGAGCAGGCTGTGATGTCATCATCAGTCTCAAACACGATGGCATAACCCGGCGCTTCCAGATTGTCACTCCGCCGAATCAGTCCAATTATTTCAAATTTGACAACGGCCAGGATGGGTTTGATCACAGTGGAAAAAACTATTCGGAAGATGGGTTCAAAACATTTTCCGACGGCAATTTTCAATACGAGGTATCCCTGGGCGGAACGAGCGACGCCATTTGCCGGATTCGAATCAGAAATCTTAACTGAACCGGGTAACGATGGCCTCGAGCATCGTACCAAACCGGCACAACAGGGTTCATTTCCAAACACCCGTCGCAATACCGCTGACGTTTAAAAAACAATGCCATGAAAATTACAGATGCCGCACCGGAAACCGCCAATCAAACCTTCTTTCAACGCAAAGCAGACAGGCTCCTGCGCTTCTTCGAGACCCTGTCCAGTCGTCTGGCACTTCTGGCGGAAGCAGCGATGGTCAATATCTTTTCAATTATTCTATTGATCATTGTCTATTTGTTCTATTGGACCTTCCCGCAGGCGAAAGACCTGCTGCTGACCATCAACCAGGAGAGCCATATCCAGATTATTTTGTTTTTTGCCAGTCTGGTGACGCTGGCCGGCCTCTGTTGGTATTTGCCCCGGTATTTTTATACTGACCAGCGCCGGATGGCCAGAAAAACGGAATCATGGGGAGAATTTTTTAAGGGTTCTCAAAACAGCGCGGCCCTGAAAGCCCTGTTAAAAAACAACAACGAAACGCTGGAAGCGCTATTGAAGGACGACGACAAAACACTCGAAGCACTGTTAAAGGACGACGATAACACCCTGAAATGGCTGAATGAGGAAAAGCGTACCCTGCAAGCTTTGTTAAAACACAACAACAATGCCCGCGATGCCTGGGAAAAAGGGTTCGACGAAATTCTGGACACCCTGTTACAAGATGAAGACGAAACCCTTGAAGCCCTGTTAAAAGAAAACCCGCATGCGCTGGAAGCCTGGAAAAGGGGTGATGACGAAACGCTGGAAGCGCTGTTAAAGGAAGACGAACTCCTGTGTAAAAAACTCGAATACTGGCGCCTCAAATATTTTGAAAAAAGGATACCACGCATCCTGTCCACAGCCATGTTGCTGCTGGTAACGCTGGGCATACTTAATGTCGGCAATGAAGTGTCCTCGAAGTTTCCCTGGAATATTCCCGCCAATTGGGTAGCGGCAATCCTGGGGTCGCTGTATTTACTCAATTTATTGGTGGGGAACCAGACTACCGCCTTCCGGTTCAACCGCTGGGTGCACAACCGCCTCGGCAAACGGGTGCTGTACTACTTCGCCGCGATCGGGATTGCGCTGGCCGGCCTGATGTGGACCCAGAAAGGTGGGCTGGACGATCTGGCTTATCTGCTGCTCGGCTCTTTTCTGATCAGCATATCCTTTCTGGTATTTGCCATCTGCCGGAAAAGTATTCCTTACCTCCGGTTCGACAGCAACATCCGGTTCCCACTGGGCGTTCTGGCCGCCCTGCTGTCGCTGGCATTCGTCCTGATCAACCTGGCGCCCGGTATTTCGCAAGAAATGAACCCGCTGGTGTGTGCCAACCTCTCTTTTGTTTTCTATTTGACCATACTCTACATCATCCGTTTCTGGGGCATGCGCCGGGGCATTTATGCCGTGTTGTTTTTGATTGCCGGGATTTTTGTCGTCTCCAGCCTTACCAACAGCGCCCGACACCACGAGATCAGGTATTTGGAAAATACGTACAACCCCGACAAGCGCCTGTCGCTCGAAGCGTATTTCAAAGCTTGGGTCATGCAGCGGGAAGATTCGATTCGGGCCTGGTTGGCCGCGCATCCGGATGATTCTTTTCCCGTGCTGATCGTGTCGGCAGAAGGCGGAGGTTCGAGGGCAGCCTTTTGGACCTCGCGCGTACATGGGTACTTAGAGAACCAAATTCCCGGTTATTACAGCCAACACTTGTTTGCCCTGACGGGCGCCTCGGGCGGTACCACTGGCAATTCCACTTTTTTTGCCATGAAACAAGGCGGCGTGGCTTCGGGCGACATGGAGGAAGTGTCGAGGAATATGTTTTTGGAAAATTATCTCTCCTCTTCCCTGACCCTGTTGCTGGGTGCCGACCTGGTACAGGATGTGTTGGGGCTCCGTCTGAGTCACGACAGGGGCAAACAATTAGAACAGGAGTGGGGCAACAAACTGGGCAGTATGCTTGCACCCGGCCGGACAAATGCGTTTAAAGAGCCCTTTTTGAAATTTTGGTACGACGACAATACCCGCCTGAAGTCGGATGTGCAACCTTTGCTCATGATCAATGCGACGCAGGTACAGGGCGCCGGCCATGCGCTGGTTTCACCGGTTCGCATAAAAACGACCTGCTACCTGGGAATGGATTTGTTGGACACCCTTTATAAAACCGATCCGAAAAATACGATTCCGCTTGTCACCGCCAACCTGCTGAACGCGAGTTTTCCGTACATCAACCCGGCTGGCCATATCGAAGGCGTGGGCAGTTTTGTGGATGCCGGTTATTTCGACAATTACGGTGCCCGGTTGGCAGCCGGTATGTTGAAAGAACTGACTGGTATCAGAGACGCCGCTGCCGGCAATGGCGATACTGTTTTTCAAAAAATCAAATTCATATCCGTGCTGGTTCGAAACAGCACGGTGGACACAGCCGCCGCCCTCACAAGCAAACCAAGCAGCCAGCTGTTGGCTCCGGTCAGTACCATTGGTAACATCCGCTCGGCCGTCAACGACCATAACTTTTGGCACCTCCAACATGCAGCAGACGCCTTTTTCCAACTCAACCTGAAGCGGGCGCCCGTTGAAGTTGAAGCACACGGCAAAACCGAACGGGTGACGCCAGTTATCCCCTTGGCGCGTTACCTGTCACCGTTGGCTGTTCAGGCCATGGAAGCGTCACTGGACAGTTTGACGACCGACAGGGGATCAGACTTGACAAAGCTGGTGCGAGCGCTCAAATGAAATTTGGTAGCGTCACTTTTTGAGTGATTGTCATTCTGAACGAAGTGAAGAATCTACACAACATCCATTTCAACGGAACATCCGAAAAGCGAGCGTTTTGTAGATTCTTCACTTCGTTCAGAATGACAAGCGGTTTTTTTAATCATTCAAAAGTTGACACTACCTGAAATTTAACTGTTCATTCTTAAAACAAACTAACATGAAAGAATTAACGCTTAAAATCACATTCGACGAAGCCAATCTGATACTGGATGCGCTTGGAGACAAACCGTTCAATACGGTGTTCAAACTGATAACCAAAATACAGCAACAAGCCGCGGCGCAATTAAGCGAAGCCGGTGAGGCGGAGTCTTCAGGAGGCGCGCAAAAGCAGACGCCTAAAACTACCTGAGCACGGTCTTTTAGGAACGGGTAAATAATAACTTGTAAATTTCAGGTAGATTGGTTTTTGCCCAGACAACCATCTTTTTGTGCGAATAGCAGCGCTCTTTAATCAAAAAGATGGGCCGTATGGGCGGAAAGAAATCACATCAAATTGATAAGTTATTGTTTACCCGTTCCTTAGTTCTTTGAAATTGTTTTTTACCGACCACATACCGTTTTTGCCCGGACGACTGTACCCCCACATTTTCATGTGGTTTCCCTGCCGTCGGTCTGCTCCGACCTTTGTACTGCAATCAATATCCTTTCAAATGAAATCTTTAAAATCAACCGGTATGTGGCCATTTCTTTCTTTTTCGACCCTCACTGACCCGCAAGACATTGAAACTTTTTCACAGGAGTACGCACGTTGCTCCGGCTTCGTCGTCCAGCGGGATTATTACGAAACCAACCGGGTTTTCGCCTTGCGCCGAAACGGGCGAATGGTCGGCGGGTTCGTGCTTGGCAGCGGCGCCGTGCTGCGCACCCTGGAGGTGTTTGCCGGCAACGAAGCCCGCCAACGTTTGTACGAACACGTCAGGCAAGCAAACAACGCAACAGAGATGTGTTGTTTCTGGATAGCCCCGGTAGTCCGCAAAAAATTTTGGCAGAATCTGTATGTTTGGCTCTGTGTAGCGTTTGCCTTGCAGGTTTATGGCCGCCAACGGCTGATATTCGGCACCAATTCGGCCCGCCTGGCTGCCCTGTACAACTCCTCGCGTAAAAGTGAACTGCTCCATTCCGACTGCATCCGTGAAAAACAAACCTTTATTTTCACCGGGCGGCGCAGCGATTGCCTGATCGGGATTGTCAATATTCTGGGCTATAAAATCAGCAGGTTGATGCAGATAAAACGCTTTGTCTCACTCCAAATCAATTGAAAATGATATTCTTGCTCATTCTTTTAGTAGCGGCTGCTCTCGGTATCAAACATTGTATTGCCGGTGTGTTTTTCAAAACCGGCAATCCGCTTTAACCGGACAGCCCACAGTTACCATCATGGAAAACATTCATCTCGCCATCATCGAAGACGACCCGGTCATCCGGGAAAGCCTGGAAAGTTATCTCGGCGCGCACCCTGCCCTGCAATTCGCAGTAGTGGCGGGCAGTGTCGAGGATTTCTTCGAACAAATAGGAAAAGCGGCCCGTTTGCCAAAAATTGACCTGCTCCTGCTCGACATCGGGCTGCCGGGCATGTCGGGCATCGAAGGCATCCGGCATATTCGCCAGAAATTTCCGGATACGGACATTGTGATGCTCACGACCTTTGAAGAAGACGACAAAATTTTTAAGTCCCTGTGTTCGGGGGCCTGCTCCTACATTTCCAAACGCACACCGCTGAATACCATTCAGGAAGCGGTTTTCACCATCCATCGCGGCGGCTCATTTATGTCGCCGTCCATTGCCCGCAAAGTGGTGCAGCATTTTATGCCCAAAGAGCGCAAAGAGGAAGACCTGCTTTCGCCCCGGCAGCAACAAATCGTGCAGGGGCTGGTGGACGGGCTGAGTTACAAACTCATTGCCGACAAACTCAGCATTTCCATTGACACGGTGCGCGACCATATCAAAAACATTTATCGTCTCCTCGAAGTAAACAGCAAGGCGGAGGTAATCCGCAAGGCGTTGGAAGGCGAGATTTAGCACCCGTTATTCAAGGCATGAAACACTATTTTTGCGAGGTTTTATTTGCTTAGCAAGACATCTATCCACTCTTAAACTTAACGCACAAATCATGGAAACTGTACCAAACACCGGTATCGTACTTTGTACTGGCTTTGAACCGGGTCTAGTCGTAGGCATCCAGTCGGGCTCTTTTTTTGATTTCGATGCCAGCATTCTCCGCACACTCCTGGCCCGCCCGGGCGCATTGGGTGTCCGCTTACATTTCGATCAGTTTAGGCCTAATTTCCCTACCGAGCTTTATGCGGCGGCCTCTGATGAAAGAAGAGATATCAGAGATTCTCAATTCGATAACGAGGCGTATTTCAAATCCACCGGCGAGAACCTTTCCCGAAGAAACCTGCCGGAAGAAGTAAAATCCAACTTTACCAACAACAAGCTCGCCGGCTCTGCCTTTTTCAGCAGGACTATTCTGGAGCGACCCAGTATGCTGGGGCCGGCTTCCAGCCCTTCTTCTGACACCTCGAAAATCCGTTTCTATGTCAAAGATGCCGGCCCCGATTGCCGTGACAGCAGAGGTGTCCCCTGCTTTACCCTCGTTGCAATCGGCCTGGATAACGCTGGCATGTTGACGGGCCCTTATATCATGAGCGCACAACCTTGCCCGCCGAATTGTCCGACGGGCGATGAATAAGACCCGAAAATAAAAGGGGTATAGAGCCGGGGCCGATAAAAAACTTGTACCATTGTGCTGACTCTTTTTAAGGCATCGGATGGTTCAATCAAAACGAAGACGAGGCTTTATACGGTCGGCAGTTTTGCTCCTGTGGAGCATGGTTGCCGGCCTGTCCTTTTTGAAGGCACAGCAGCACATCAACCTTGCTTTTCACCGCTTGGATCGAAGCAAAGGGCTATCGCAAGGCACCTGCCCCTTCGTCTCCCGCGACAGCAAAGGTTTTGTGTGGGTTGCTACTGTGGACGGCCTCAACCGCTTCGACGGGAAAAACGTCAAAGTTTACCGCCCAGACCCTTCTGAACCTCATAGTTTGGTAGGCAACATCCTCACCAGTGCTTGCTATGAAGATGCCCAAACCGGCGACCTGTGGTTCACGACCTACAACGCTGTGCATCGCTATGTGCGCGATTACGACCATTTCGACACTTTTCAGTTGAAAGACCCGGCGCGCAAAACGCTGGTGGAAGACTATTACGCTTTTCACCTCGATCAGCGGGGGCGATTGTGGCTGCGGGTCGGAGAAGGCGACAATGGTTTTTTGCATTTGTTCGACACGCGCACCGGGCGCGACAGCATCGTGTGTCCGCTGGGCGGCTACCGCAGTGTGATAATTCCCGACGAAAATGGTGAGGTCGCACAAGTGTTGAGTTCCGTCTTCAGCACCCCCGGCATGGAAATCGTTGATTTAAAAAACGGTTTTGCCAAACGAGCCTATTTTCAGGACGGCCCGGAGGCCAGTACTGTGAAAGAAGCTTTTGTTGAAAACGACACCCTCGTTTGGTTGGGTTTGTCTGGCGGCATCGCGGCTTTCAACCCGCAAACCGGAATGTCAAAAGTCTATGCCGACATGAATGGCCTGACTGCCGATGATGTTTGGTCGGTGTGTCCCTACGGCCAACATTTGCTGTTTGTGGCCACCCAAAAAAAAGGGCTTTGGCTGTTCGACCGCCGGGCGAGGCGTTTTATACAACAGTTGGTGCATGAGCCGAGCAATCCATACAGCTTGCTCGACAATGATGTGCGAAATCTCTTCCTTGACCGGGAAGAAAACCTTTGGGCGGCACATTGGCGGTACGGCCTGAGTTATGTCAATTTGCGAAAAAACAAATTTTTTATCCCGCCTGTGGCCAAGGGAAATACATTTTGGCAGTTTATGAATGGCCCGGATGGAAATATCTGGTGCAGTGTGTCGCAGCGGGGATTTTTCGTGTTCAGTCCGGACGGTCAATTGTTGGACACGGTCAGCAATTATTTTCCCGAGCTCCGCCGCCGCATCAATTTTACGGACCCCATGTACTTTCCGAAAGGAGACGGTTGGGGCATTTTCAGGAATCTCCTCTTCGAGTGGGAGCGCGGCCAGCACCGGCTGAAAATGATTGGGCAATTGCCCCAAAAAATAGTGGAAGTATGCGTCACGCCCGGCGGGAAAACAGTGGCTGCAACGGCTCAAGGCCTTTCCCGGTTGGCCCGCGACGGCGACAAAGGGTACATGCTTGCTCCTTTCGACCTCCATATTCCTTTTAAGCCAAACAACATTTCGGGCATCTTCTGCGATAGCCGCGGCTATCTCTACGTCACCGAAAATTCGGAACGTTTGCTTATTTTTAAAGAAACGGCAGACGGGCTGCATTTTGAAAAAAGTATCGGCGGCACGGGGGCTTGCAAAGGTTTTTTTGAAACAGCGGGCGGGCAAGGCGTTTGGGTGGCTTGCACGGCTGGTTTGTTGCGCATTGACCCAAACCTGGAGTCCCGGATGTTGCACGAAACCGCCGACGGATTG
This sequence comes from uncultured Saprospiraceae bacterium, assembly GCA_964481485.1. Lineage (GTDB taxonomy): Bacteria > Bacteroidota > Bacteroidia > Chitinophagales > Saprospiraceae > M3007. The sequence goes on from CAYZVM010000097.1 coordinate 19,580, forward strand.
CCCAATGCTACGTATTACGGGGTAATCGCCGACCGGCGCGGGCGGCTGTGGCTGAGCAGCAATCAAGGTTTGTTGTGCTACGACCCGGCGCAGCGCAGCAGCCGGCGCTACTTGCCGGTGGACGGCTTGTTTGGCAACGAATTCAACACGGGCGCTTTTTACCTGGCAGCGGACGGGAAAATATGGGCTGGCGGGCTGGGCGGACTGGTCGTTTTTCATCCCGACAGCATTCAGAATGTGCCTTTTGAACCACAGGTACAGTTCATAAAAATCTTTGCCAACGACATTCCGCTCGAAACAGAAAAACAGGTGGAGGTGCTCGAATCGCTCGATTTGCCCTATTCGCAAAATACCCTGTCGTTCGAGTTTGTCGCCCTTGAGTTCAGCAATCCGGCGGCCAACGAATTCAAATACCGCCTCGCTGGTTACGACGACAATTGGGTGCATAGCGGCACACACGGCTTTGCCCGCTACGCCAACCTCCCGCCGGGTCAATACACCTTCGAGGTGCTGGCCGCCAATTCCGACGGCGTATGGTCAACTGAGCCAAAAAGATTGAAAATCAACATCCAAACGCCGTTTTACAAAAGCTGGTGGTTCTACCTGTTGTGTACGCTCGCCATCGCGGGGCTCATCTATGCATGGTTCCAATACCGCCTCCGGCAAGCCCTGAAAATCGAGCGGATGCGCGTCCAGATTTCCAGCGACCTGCACGACGATGTGGGCACCTTGCTCTCCGGCCTTGCCATGCAATCCGAAGTGCTGGAAATGACAGCCCCGGAAAAAGACAAAAGCAAACTCCGGCGCATCAGCGAAATCAGCCGCGACGCCATGTCTCGTATGCGCGACACGGTGTGGGCCATTGACGCCCGGAAAGATAAACTCGAAAACCTGCTCGACCGGATGCGCGAACACGCCGAAGAAACGCTCACACCACGCGGCATACGCTATCAATGGCAAGTGGACAACCTGAACCTGAAGAAAAACTTGCCGACCAACATCCGCCAGAATCTCTACCTGATTTATAAGGAGGCCGTGACCAACGCGGCCAAACACTCTAACGGCGACACGCTCTCCGTCAGCTTGAAAAAATCGGGCGCAGGGCTCGAGATGCGCATTTGCGACAACGGGACGGCAGCAGCAAAAAACTACAAAACCACCGGCTCCGGCACCTCCAATATGCAGATGCGGGCGGAAAAAATCGGCGGAACGCTGGATATCAGTCGGGAAAATGGATTCTGTGTAGTGCTGTGGCTGCCAACGTTGGGGTGATTTGTGTCTCCAAAAAACAGGTATTTCTACGCGGTCTTTCCCGCAGAAACACGCGATTTGCAAAACAGGGTATTTCCGCGCTTACCTGCCATCTTCGCTCGGCTGACCTTTGTCCTGTCAATTGCCTGAAAAACGAAACTGTTTCTCACAAAAACAAATGTCCCTTACATGAAAACCCAAGTTGTTGTCCTCGAACAACAAAGCCTGACCCTTGCCCAAAAAGCCGAAATGTGGAACGTTTACAAAGGTTTTTACAACTACACTGAGCAGGGCTTTATGGAGCGCATCCCCCAAAACACGCACTTTTCGCTGTATTTGCACGAAGGGAAAATCGTCGGATTCACCGGCCTGCGCATTGACAAAACCCAAGTAAACGAACGCCGCCAGTTGCTGATTTACCTCGGCCAGACGGTGGTCGCCCGGCAGTATCGCGGGCAGTCGCTGCTTCCTACCACCTGTC
>CAYZVM010000098.1:0-21260 GCA_964481485.1 uncultured Saprospiraceae bacterium
GGTTTGCTTTTTTCATCTTTGTCCTGTTTTTAGTTTACTTTTTGTGTAAACCTATCTCAGGACAAGTCACCTTATCTCAAACCACCCCTTCCTTCAGTCCCCACCAACCCTGCCTGCTTCCGCCTCTATGCCGGTGTTTCGCCTGCGCGATTTCACGTTTTCATTGCCAAAACGATAGCCGAGGCTCAGGTTCACCCGGCGGCTGTCCCAACGGCCACTTCCATAGGAAAACAAACCGTCGAAATCGGAATAGCCGTCCCAGCCAGTTTCATAAAAAATATCGTCAGCACTGAGCCGGACATTCAGCCGGTCGTTAAAAAACTTGCGCTGCAAGCCCAGGTTCAAACTCCAATTGGATTCGTATTTGAACACGCCTCCCCACACGCCGGGGCCGGAAAAATAACCGGAAATCTCTCCCTTGAACCCAAACGGCAAGTCAAAAGTGTGTTGCTGGTAAATACTGTATGTGTATGCCTGCACGTCCACCACTGCGCCGTCGCCGTAGTCAGCCTGATTGTCCAAATACGAAGCGCTTGCGTTGACATAGGCATTCCACCATTTGAAGATTTCCACTGGCGCGCTCACGTTGAAACTCATGATAGTCTGGTCGGCCAAGTTGGCCCAAGTGATAAATCCCGCGCGTGGGTCTTCGTCGTCCGGTGCGATGAGGCGGGTAATTTGGTCGGTGGTGCGGCTGTACGCCAATTTGAAATTGTACCGATATGCGAGGGTGTAGCCCAATTCGAGGTTGTTTACGATCTCGGGCTGGAGGTTTGGGTTCCCTTTTTCGTAAGAAAGTTGGCTGATTTGGTTGTTAAAGGGATTGAGGACGTTGTAATCCGGGCGATTGATGCGTCGCCCGCCGTTCAAAGACAGGGTGTGCTTTGGTGCCATATCCCAAGTCAGGCCCGCGCTGGGAAACCAACTCAGATAATTCAGCAGTACCGGCGGCTCCTGCAATTCGGGCAAAAACGCCTGCAAGTTGCCGCTGGCATCAGTTTGTTCGACCCGAACACCTGCGGAGAATTTCCATTTTTTGCTCAACGAACGGGCATAGTTGACATAGCCGGCATAGACTTTTTCGTCGTACTTGAATTTGTTGGAGTTACGGTCGTTCCGAATCGGCGTCTCGTTTATTTCATCAAAAAACAGGAAAGTGTTGTCTGAAACCACCCGGCTCAACTTCGAGCCTGCGCCTATCGTCCCGCCCCAGAGTTTGTCTTCATAGTCCACTTGAAAAGTGAAAATATCAATGTCGGTCGGCGTATCGAAACTGTTGATTATTTCCGTCATCAAACTATCCTCTGTTGCATTGAAGTATCGGTTGGGCTGGTAGCGTTTGCTGTCGTTCTGATAATTCCCGTAATCGAAATCCACATTGACACTGCGGCCTTTGGCATTGTCGAAACGATAGTTGAGGTTGTAAGTCTGCTGCTGCCGGTCGTTGGCGGCCACCGTGTGCGCCACCAAGATGCTGTCAATCAGCGCGGGCGTATTTTCTTGCGCGAGCGTGATGCGATTGAAAGACCTGCCGTCGCGGGTGTTGTTGCCGCCACTTGCTAAAAAACCGAGCGTGTGATTTTTGGCGATGAAAAAGTCAGTGCCGACGCGATAATTGTAATAGTCCCAGTCGTTGCGGTGATTATTTATCTCGTCCTGCTCCAGGCCATTCAGGTAACTCAAAAACTTCATTTTCATAAATCCTCCGCCGTTGCCGATGCCCGCCGTCGCAAAGGTGTTCATGCGTTTGTTCCGGTAGTTGGCGCTGCCGCTGAGGTTGGCGCGATGGTACTGTCCCTGGCTATACGTCGTGTTCAGCGAGCCGTTGGCGCCGAGGTTTTTGTCTCTTTTCAGCCGGATGTCAATGATACCCGCGTTGCCTTCGGCTTCGTATTTCGCACCGGGGTTGGTGATGATCTCGATGCGGTCAATCTGCTCCGCGGGCAGATTTTGGAGGTAGTTCGTGAGATCTTCGCCCGTCAGCGGCAGCCGTTTACCGTCCACGTACAACAGCACTCCGGCGCGACCTAACACGTTGATATTGTCGTTGTTGTCCACCGTCACGTTGGGTGCTTTTCGCAATAACGAGATGGCGTCGGAGCCTGCGCTGTTGATGGTGCCGTCCACGTTGAAAATAGTGCGGTCGGGCTTGATTTCCACCATCACCCGCGAGGCGGTGACGGTCGCTTCCGCCAAATTGATATCATTTGCGGCGAGGGTCAGCACGCCCAAATCCAATTGTTGATTCCCTGTCAACTGGATGCCGTTTTTTTGAAAATCTACATAGCCCAAACCAGTTGCTTTAATAAAATACGACCCTGCACTCAGCCCTCGCATATCAAAAATGCCGGCCTCGTCGCTATTGCCCGCTTTGTACAGACTGCTATCGGCACCACTGAACAAGGCCACATTGGCAAAGGGGACTGCTTCCCCGCCGGGGCCTTGCAGCTGGCCACGAACGCTGGCGGTTTGGGATTGGGCGTGAAATGCACAGAGCAGCAACAGTAAGGTGGTTAAAAGCCTCATTTTGAAAATATTGAGAGTGAAATAGGTCTGGGAAAGGAGGCCAAAGTATGGGCGGGGTTGCAGGACGGGATGTGTTTTTCGACTAATGGCAGAAGTGAGGGAGTGGGCGGCTGGGATGGAATGTCGTGGGGGGGAGAAAAATGCAAGGCCCGTTTCGCATTTCTGAGCGACATCCTTATTTTTGGGCCGCCGACAAAAACCGCCCGCGTTTTGGTCTGGAACAGCCTTGCACGACAAACGGGGTTTAGAGCTAAGAAACAGTTTTAAAACTCCTGCCGAGGTTGAAAGGCTCAGGTTTTGTGGATAGACAAGGCTCATTTTTTGACTAATTCCGGGGCTATTCAATCAACCTAAACCGCGTAAATTGTGCGGACTATTGAAAATCATACAATTATGACATTAAAAAATAGAAAGGAGTTGTCACCAGAACAACGTGAGGAACTACTCAAAGTATTAAAAGCCCGTTTTGAGAAAAATATGAACCGCCATAAAGAACTTGAATGGACCAATGTGCAAGCAAGGCTTTATGCTAACAATGAAAAACTATGGTCGCTTTATGAAATGGAGGAAAGCGGCGGCGAACCGGATGTTGTAGGTTATGATAAAAAGACAGGCGAATACATTTTTTATGATTGTTCGGCAGAAAGTCCTAAAGGGCGCAGAAGTGCTTGTTACGATGGCGAAGCATTGGAGTCAAGGAAAGAACACAAACCACAAACCAATGCTATTGATATGGCTGCTGACATGGGCATTGAACTTTTAACAGAAGAGCAATACCGGGAGTTACAGAAACTTGGAAAGTTCGATACAAAAACTTCGAGCTGGGTGCAAACCCCCTCTGATATTAGAAAACTCGGCGGCGCGCTCTTTTGTGACCGCCGCTATGACCACGTCTTCCTGTACCACAACGGAGCGGAATCTTACTATGCCGCCAGGGGGTTCCGTGGATCGCTGCGGGTTTAAAAATTGTTGCGGAACGGTATCCATTTGCGCAAAAAGAAGAAGTGCCCCCCGGAAATCACCGCATTTGCGCGTCCCGCTCCGCCAGCCGTTTGATGTTTTTCAACTCCGTAAGCTGCATAATGGCGTGGACAGGCGGGTAAACTATTTTGCCCATCAGCCATTCGGCCCATTTGGGGGCGATGCTTCCCCGCACACGGGTGATTAGGCGCGTCGCGTCAGCGCCAATGGGTTCCAGCACAAAAGACCAACTCATCTTGAATGGCCCTTCTGTGAGCATAGTGTGTTCGGCCTCGCCGCCAATCACAAAACTCCGCTCTTTTTCAACGGTATGCACCTCAAAAAAACCGTCCTGCTCCAGTGTGGCGGAGATTCTGTCACCCACTTTTCGGGTTTCCCAACCGTCCACCAAATGGTCAACACTCGGCACGCCGCCGTGGTCGAGCGCGTCTATGCTGTACCAGCCGGCCCGGTCGCAGCCAAGTTGCATCAGATAGCGCCACACGATAGAAGGCGGGGCTTCGATGTCTGTGTGATGGGTCATCTGCGCTTTTGAGTTTGGGATACGCTCGTCGCCGGGCAAGGCAATATCGTCCGGGTCGGGCAGTTTCATTTTGCCCAATTCCGCTTGCAAGTGCACCATCGCTGCACTGCGAATCGGCTTCGAGCCGAGGCCGATGACGGCGTAGTAACGATTGAGTTTTTCCCAACTTTCGTCGTCGGTCGCCGTAGTGCGCAATTCGAGGCTGACGGTACTGCCCTCGCCGAATGGCTCCACCGAAATTGCCCAGGCCAATTTCCCCCAGCCCGGCTCCTTGAAATCGCGGAAGTCTGCGGGGTTCACCATGGCGAACGGAATGTTCAAATGCCAGAATTGACCGACCGAACCAATCACTACTTCGCGACCGGGTTTTTCTTCCAAAATGATAAAACCCGTGCCTTGCCGCGCTACTTGATCCACGCCAACGCTGCGGTCTTCTTCCGTCCTTTTTTTGCCAGTTAACAAATCGGGAATGGCGCGAATGTCGAACAAAAGCCGCACCCAAGGGATGTCGGCAGCGTCGAAATGACGGGCGGTTTGCCAAGCGATTTCAGGTTTTGCTTTTACGAAAATCCGATTGATTTCGATGTGGCGGGGGTTGGGCAGGTAGTGTTGTATGCTGCGCATAAGAGGGTTGAGTTTGTTACCGAGAGCTTTCCGAAAGTTTGAAACTTTCGGAAAGTTGGGAGTTGCACTGGATATCTGTGATTTCTAATTTCAGCCAGGTAAAGTCACCGCCTTTCAGTTTCCATGTGATTTCGCTTTTGTGTGGCACCCGCACGCCGTCGAATTCGTGGTAACCTTTATTGAGCACAAACCAATCTTCCAGCGTCGCGCCTTCCTTGCGGTCGTAATAACGTTTGGCCTCAAAACTCGCCATGTCGCCGTCGGCATTGAACCTAAAAACTCCCGATGCCGAGATACCGCCATTCGTCATGGTCGCCTTCGCAGACAAAGAATCCACTTGCTCCCATCGAATATAATCGTTCAGCGCGGCGGAAGGAAACCAGCAAATTTCGGCGAGGTTGCGCAACATGGCCCCTTGGTCGGTTTCGGGGCCTTTCGAGTCGGCGACGGGAAAAAGCGACAGCAGTTTGATGAGCATATTGCCGCGCCCGTCCACATATTTGTCGCGCCCGGCAAGGGTCATGCCCGGGCCGGCTTGTATTTCGGTCGTCCAGATAAAGCCGGGCGGGTTTGTGGTGTTCCATTGTTCGGCCTCGAAAGGAATCCAGCCGCCGTCGGGTTTGGTTTTCATCTCGCCGCTCTGTTTCAAATGAACGGAGCGGGCTATTTCTTTTCCAACGGCACCGGAGCGTTCGAGCCATTTTTGCACCACGGGCGGCAGCGGCGCGAGCATTTCCTTTGTCAAAACCGTTTTTTCGACAACTCCTTTTGGAAAAAACACGGACAACTCCTGCTGCACCATTGTATTGAAACTCCAACTTCCATAAGCCAGCACGATACCGGCGAGTGTAATGATGTTGGCGATGGTGCCAAATTTCGCATCGCTCCATTGACCGAAAATCAAAATTTGCGACAGCAAAACTGCCGGAACCGCGACCATCCACCATCCCTCTTTTTTCAGAAATAAAAACAAAACGGACGTGCCGAACAGCAGTGCAGCGATAAGCCACAACGTGCCGGAAGTTTTGGAAAAACTGCCTGTGAGTTGCGGCACTTCGGCCAGTTTGAAGGCTTTGGCAAAACCCATGAGGTGGATGAGGCCATGAAAAAGGAGGAGGAGGGCGAAGAGGATGCGCATTTTTTTAGTTGTTGGCTTTAGGCCTCAAGTTACGCAGCAAGGCTGTGAGACCCACTGCGCTTCCGGTGGCGACAAAGAGATAAAACGGGAGAAATTCGTCTCTTTCGGGAGAATCAATCAAGAAGAGCCGCAATGCCGACGCGCTCAGCACCAAGCCATAGGTGACGCCTTTCACGAGCATCATCGCACTGAGCACATAGCCCCAAGCCCGGCGTTGCCAGAGCCATACGGCGGCCAAAATGGTGGCGGGAACGACGAACGACAAATCCAAAGCGAAAATCAAACTTGGTGCTTCTGGCTCTATCCCATTGAAAATGAAGTTGATACACTGCCCACCTTCCACAACGAGCAATGGAACGGCGAGGAAAAACAGAAAAATGCCAAGCCACAGTACGGGCGTTTTTTTGTCAAAATTTTGGGAAATAGTGTTCACGTCCAAACTTGACAGGCCAAAAATCAGGGCATAGCCAGAAAGCGTGAAAAGCGCCACATAGAGCAGGAAAAATTCATTGAACGCCGCCCCGAACAGGTAGAAAGCATAGTTGTAGGGCATATAAAGCAACAGTCCCATCCACACGAGTTGCGCCCGTTGTGAGCCTTTTTGCACCAATCGCATGGAAGCAATAAGCCCCGGCACGGCGACCACCAATGTCACCCAGTCGTTGGCAAACCAAGCGTTTTTGATAAATTCGCTGTCGCGGTATAAGTCACTGAAATGCACCCCCCCCAGCGATGTGATTGCTGCCAGCATGGCGATGATGGCTGAAAGCACGAGCGCGGTTTTGAAATTGCGTTGCCTCATTTTTCGCGAAATTGATAATGCCGCATCATGCTCGGCCACAGCGTGAAAATCAAAATCAACAGCCCCACGGCGAGGTACGCCGGTTGCAACCAAGTATTGGGAACCATGGTGATTTGCACGGTAATCCATACCATGATGATGATGCCCGAAAATAGCGAATACGTCCAGCCCCAATGCCGGTCGCGGTAGATATTTAGTGCGTTTGCCCATCGCCAGTCGGGTTTCAGTAGCAAACCAATGGCGGCAAAAAGCGGGAATAAGCCATTGAAAACAAATAAGATAAATCCAAACAGGGAAAAACGCTTGACTGGTGACTTGTCCAACAACTCGGGCGTGGCGCCAAATATTTCGGGGTTGGCCATCAGCACCCAACCACCAAACGAGGCACTGATGCCGAGAAAAAAAAGCAGCAAAAGGAGTGGGTAAAAAACGAGGGGACGATTCATTTCATGCAATGACGTTGGAGGGTTTTGCGCTGCAAATTTCCGCACAGTTGAGTGCTGGCAAAGATGATTTTGGTTTCCAGCACGACTGATTTTCATTGTTGGCGGCACATCGGGCACGATGGCAAATTCGCCTACTGTGCATTAACATACACCTTGCAAAAACTAAGTTCGGTCGAAATTTTTTAGCGCCGCTGCAACTAAAAGGCTTGCTTGCGGTCGTCTTCATTTGAACAAAAACAAATCGTCACTAAAACAACTTTTTCAATTATGGCTATGACAACGACCCTGCGCTTAACGGTCGCCTTGCTGCTTATGAACGCCTTTGGCGGGCTGCACGCACAAAATTTCAACATCACCTACCGCTCTAAACTCAGTTACCCCGGCCAGACCTGCGCCAACATCGGCGGATGGGCGGGCGGCGGGCGCGAATACGCACTCGTCGGTGCTTCTAAAGGGCTTGGCATCGTGGATGTCACCGACCCCGACAGCCCGGTGAAAATCGTGCAGTTGCCCGGCCCCGACAATTTTTGGCGGGAAGTGAAAACCTATAAACATTTTGCCTACGTCACCACAGAAGGTGGCCAAGGGCTTCAAATCGTTGACCTCAGCGACTTGCCATCTCCCAATCCCGATTTCCATTTTTATACTGGCGACGGTGCTATTGCCGGGCAGTTGAGCAACATTCACGCGCTGCACATAGACACGACAAGAGGGTATGCTTACTTGTATGGTTCCAGTTTGTTCAACGGGGGCGCATTGGTGCTGGACTTGAATGCAGACCCGTACAATCCCGTTTATGTCGGCAAATATGACCAACTCGGCTATGTTCACGATGGCTGGGTGGACAATGACACGCTTTTTGCCTCGCACATTAATCTGGGACTTTTTGCCATCGTGGACATGGCGGACAAAAGCAATCCGCAGCTGCTCAGCACACAGCCCACGCCCAATCATTTCACGCACAACACCTGGCTTTCCAAAGACCGCCAAATCGTGTTCACGACCGACGAAGTGGAGAATGCCTATTTGACGGCTTACGATGTTTCTGACCCGACGGACATCAAATTTTTGGACAGAATGCAGGCCAACCCCGGCTCTGGCTCTATTGTGCACAATACCCATATTCTGGAAAATTACGCCGTCACGTCATGGTATTCGGACGGGATGAACATTGTGGATGCCACCAGGCCCAACAATTTGGTGCAAGTAGGTTGGTACGACAATGCCCCCGAACTGACCGGCGGCGGTTTTATCGGCTGTTGGGGCGTGTACCCATTTTTGCCCTCTGGCAATTTGGTAGCCACCCACATCCACGGCACGAATGGCAACGGCGGCGAGATTTGGGTGCTGACTCCCACCTACCAACGCGCTTGTTACCTCGAAGGCAAAATCACCAATGCCGCCGATGGCTTGCCCATCAACAATGCCTTGGTGGAAATATTGGGCAGTCCAGCGGCGGAGACAACCATGCCCGATGGAGTTTACACTCTCGGCCAAGTCACCCCTGGCATGGTGCAAGTAAAAGTCAGCAAAGTTGGGTTTGAATCTCTCACCACCTCGGCAGTGCTGGCTGAAGGCGAGGTGACAATACTTGATGTTGCACTCAACTCTGCGCCCACAGTCAGCGTAAGCGGCCAAGTGTTGGATGCTGTCACTGGCTTGTCTGTGCCAAACGCCCATGTGGCGGTGTTCAACAATCAAAGCGAATTTCAAACTACCGCAGATGCCAATGGGCAATTCACGTTGCCCGCAGTGTTTCTTGGCACCTATAGCGTCGCGGCAGGCGCGTGGGGATACACCTACGATGTAAAAACCAACCAGAACCTGCAAACCAATCAAACTTACATCCTTGAACTTGAAAAAGGCTATCGGGACGACTTCATATTTGACTACGGCTGGGAGGTGAGCGGCACATCCAATGAAGGGGTGTGGGAAATAGGCGAGCCGCTGGGCATAGATGTCGGCATCGTGCTGGTGCCAGAAAATGATTGGGGCAGCGACGTTGGCAACAAATGTTATATCACGGGGAATTCCCCCTCCGCCGTGGATGAAGACGATGTGGAAAACGGCACGATGATCCTCACTTCGCCGCAGATGGATTTGACAACTTACAATGACCCCATCTTGCGGGGGTTTCTGTATTTCACTAGCGTCACCCCCAACCAAGAGTCGCTCGACTCTATCAGTGTTTACATCAGTAATGGCATGGAAGAAGTATTGATGTTGAAAGTAGCTGGCAATAATTTCGGCTGGCGCATCATCAATGATAAAATCAAGCCCAAAATCAGCATCACCAACAATATGCGTGTCCGAATCGAGTGCTTCGACAATCCTGATTTTCTGGAACTTGATTCTTACGAAGCCACATTCGACCTATTTCGTATCCAAGAGGGCAGCCCTGTCGGCACTGACGAGCCCCTGCTCGATGCTGTGCTGAGCGCTCGCCCCAATCCGTTCCGCGACCAAGCGCTCATCGAATATAAAGCGCCGGGCAGCGGGCGTTATCAACTCAGTTTGTACGATCTGTTGGGCCGCCGGGTGGATTCCACCGTGCTCGAGGGAACAGAAGGCATGGCGGTGCTTGGGCAGTCGTTGCACCCGGGCGTGTATTTTGCCCGTTTGGAACAAGACGGACAGGCGAGCAAGAGTATTCGGGTGGTGAAGATCAATTGAATAAAAGTTGGCTTAGGGTGGTTTAGAGGCCTGATTTCCAGCCAATTGATACATTTTTTTCAAAACCACTCTCTGTGTTGACTTTTTAAAAGTTGATGGGGTTGATAAAAGTTGATGAATCGTAGCGTACTCTACGTTATCAACCTTTATCAACCCCATCAACTTTTATCAACCTATTTGAACACTACCCGACCGCTCGCAAGCGGCTTTCCGCCAGAAACTATTTGAAAGAAATACAGCCCTTCGGGCAAACTATTTCGGTGCAAGGTAGCAGTGTCGCCGGTCGTGCTGATTTGTTGCACCATTTTTCCCTGCACATCGAACAGCAAGAGGTCGAAACCCTCCACCGCGCCGTCTTTTACCGTGAACGACATCATGTCGTGGGCGGGGTTGGGATACGCGAGCACCTCGATTTTTTTCCCATCCACTTCGTCGGTAGAGATTGAGCCGTCTATGTATATTTTCCCAATTGTGTTCAACACGGTATTCGTGGCAATCGGCGGGTTGTAGTCAAAATAAATGCTCGCCTGATTTTGAATGACGGTGCCGTCTGTGTTGCCTTCCTTTTGCTGAATGCTGAACTGCACAAACCCGTGACTGGCTGGTTCGTTGGTTGTACTGTCTGGCAAATTGATATCTCTGAACGTGAATTTCAGGATGCCCTGTCCAGATACGTCCATCGTGTAAGGATGGCTGGCAGCGCCCATCCGCAAAGTGCTCAGGTTCAAATGGGGCGCGATGGTGTCTATCAAGACCACCGTAAATGCCGTGTCGTTCCCTGTGTTTTGAAAACGGATTTTGTAAGTCAAATCGGTCGTCGCGGCGATGAAACCCTGTTCCGTAGCCCCAGTCGGATGCACGCTTTTGTCATTGGGGTCGTAAGCGCCGACGATGGGCCGACAATGAATAGCGATGAACGGCGCTTCGTCGTCGTCGGGATAGGCTGTGAAAAAATCTTCAATAGGGCCTGGGAGCGGCGGCAAATCTTCGGTGTTGCACAAGTTCACGGCGGCGGTGGTAAACGTTCTGTACGGGTGGCCGTTCGGTTGTTGCGCGATGATGCGCTGCGTGAGGCCGTTGACAGGTATTTTCCACGACTTGGTCTCTTGGCTGATGAGTTGGATTTGGCCGCCGTCGCGCATGATGATGTCCTCGATTACCAAAAAAGGAACCGATTGCAGCATATCCGCGTCTCCGATATTTTGGAGTATCAACTCCACGCTGTCCGTGCCGATACAATTGGCACTCGCCATCAGTTCTGCCCCGTTCCAATTCGCAGTTGGCAAACAGACGGTATCTGGGTAAATGTGTGCTTCCGCGCAGACTGTCTGTCCGATGAAAGTGCTGTCGCAGGATACAATCACCGCGACGGAGAATTGCCCACATTCGAACACGGCGACATCTCCGATTGGGAAAGTGTAGGCGTTGCCGTTCACCACGCTCCAGGGGATGCTGGAGTTAACGACTGTGATTTCGGGTGGAAAACTGACTTCGACATAGCCATCTTCGGCGACTGTTGTGCCGTCGTTGCAGTAGGAAATGTAGTATTGGGAGTCGAAACACCGGCGCAAGAACGGCGTTGAAATATCTACCGTGAGATACGGACAATCTATGACGGGTATTGCAAAAAAATCGGCAACACCGTCCGGATTGATACCGCTGAGGTTTACAATTTGAGTTTGGGGCGAACAAAATGCCGTATCGTAGTACGGTGATGGAAGCGTGTACGATACCAGGTATGGAACCGTGTCCGTCTCTATCAAAAATTGGCCTTGCGCATCGGTAAAGCCGTAAAAAGTTTCTCCAGAAGAGAGATCTTCGGCCACCACGATGCGGCCTTTCAAGATGTTGTCGCCGGTGTCGAACGCACAATTTTCATTGTTGTCCAAATATACATGGCCTTGTATGCTGCCGAGCAATGGGGCGAACTTTATAATCCAAAAATCCAACTGGCCGTTGTTAGTCGTGACTTCACCAGAGGGGAATTCGGACACGCCACAGAGGACGAAGCCATCATCTGCTGTTGCCCGAACACAAAAGGATTGCTCGATGCCTAAACCGCCAAAACGTTTTTCCCATAGAAATGAGCCGTCGGCGTCCAATCTGATTGTCAAAATATTGTCTATTATGGGGTTTCCTACGCCGCCCGGCGGGGTGCGGGTGTAGCCAGTCACCAAATAGCCGCCGTCGGAGGTTTGCTGGATGGATTCGGCCTCGTCGTAACTGGAGCCGCCCAATACTTTTGTCCATTGTATGTCGCCGTCGGCATCCAATTTGACTATCCAGTAATCGTTGATGCCGCTGTTTTGGCCCACTTCGCCATCGGAAGAAAAGGAAACGCCCGCCACTACAAATCCGCCATCTGCCGTGGTTCGGATTTCTTTAGCCAAGTCCGAGTTGGTGCCGCCGTAGTTTTGTTCCCATAAAATATTGCCGACGGCATCGCACCTGAGCACCCAATAATCCTGAACACCGAAGTTGCCGCCCACGTCGCCATTGTTGGAATACGAATAGCCAGCCAGCACAAAGCCTTCATCGCTGGTCAGTTCGAGGGAATACGCAATATCGTTGTCCGAACCGCCATAAGCCCGCGTCCACATGATATCGCCGTCCGAGTTCAATCTAATTACCCAATAGTCGTCGCCGCCATTGTTGCCACTCACATCGCCGTCGGTGGAGCGGGTCCAACCTGCCACGATGTAGCCGCTATCGGCGGTTTCTCGCACCGAATATGCGATGTCAATGTTGCTGCCGCCATAATTTCGCTCCCATTGCAGTTGTCCGGCAGCATCCAATTTGACAATCCAGCAATCCCGCTGCCCCTTGTTGCCACCCACATCGCCGTCGGCAGAAAGTGTATGCCCGGCCACGATGTAGCCGCCGTCGGCAGTCTGCTCAATGTCTTCGGCTCTATCGCTGGCAGAGCCGCCAAAATGCTCCTTCCATTGAATATTGCCGTCCGCGCCCATTTTGATTATCCAATAATCTTGTTCGCCGTTGTTTCCGCCGACATCGCCGTCGTTGGATTCGGAGTAGCCGGCCACGACGTAGCCGCCGTCGGTAGTTTGCCGAATGGCATTTGCTTGGTCCCAAAGACTTCCGCCGTAACTTTTTTGCCATTCGATTCTGGTTTGGGCTTGTGCGCCGAGGGCCAATAATAGGCTCAAAAACAGGATTGTATTTTTCATGATTGCAAATGTTTAAATGTTCAATGGGACAAAAGTGCGCGGCTCCTGCTTCGGCGAAAAATTCATTTTTTGGTATTTGTTAGATGGAAAAAAGGATTAGGTTGACCAGATCGTAAAAGCCAATAAATGCTTCAAAGATGATGGGACTTGTACGTTATTTTCGATTTTATGCGGATTAGGTTATTTTCTGACACCCTGCCTGAATTGTTTTGCCTTTACTTTGCTTCGAAATTTTTATATTTTAAAACTTACTTTGTTAGATGAAAACCTTCAAAGCGGTGGCGATATTGGAAGGCATGAGCGAAAAAGAACGGGGGCTTTTCCGTCAGTTTTTGGCTTTGCCCCTGTTCAACAAGGAACAATTCGTCGTTGCACTGTACGACTTGGTTGTTCCGCAACTGCAGCATCCGCCCGACAATGCGGCCATTTTTGCGCAATTGTACCCCGGCGAAACTTACAATGACGGGCGGGTGCGCTACTTGAAGGCGCACTTGTACGCCCAACTGCGGAAATTCCTGTTTCTGAGCCAGCCCGAAATGCTTTTTGAGGACGTGGCAATGTTGCAATATCTGCGCGAAAAAAAACTGACCGACCTCTACCGAAAGGAGCAGAACAAATTGCAAACCGACCTTCAGGCAAGCCTGCCGACGGACAGCGTCTCCTATCTCCACCGATATTTTTTATCTTTTGAATGGCACAACTTTCACACCCAGACGAACCGGGTCGCCACAGAATATCTGGAGCAGTTAAACTTGAACTTGGACGTGTTTTTTATTATTGAAAAATTAAAATTGGCCTGCACGGCGTTCAACCTCCGGCGACTTTACAACGTGCAGACTGACACGAGCTTGCTGGAGCCGATACTGCTGCATATACAAGAGCAGCAATTGCAGGAGAAGCACCAATTGTTGGGGATTTATTATCACGCCTACCAAATGTTGTTGAGCAACGACGCGATATTTTATTTCCAATTGAAATCCAATCTGCTGGAAAAAGGTATAGACTATCCCGTGGAAGAAATAAAAGATGCCTATCTGTTGGCTATGAATTTTTGTATTCAGGAAATCAACAAAGGAAATATCAGCTTTTATATGGAAGCCCTTCAACTATACGAACAAGGTATTCAAAAACTCATTTTATTGGAAAACGGCTATCTAAGCCCTATCACTTATTCCAACGCAATTACGATTGCGCTGCGTGGGAAAGACTACGACCGCGCCTTGCAATTTATAGAAACCTATAAGAAGATTCTGCAAGGCGGTGAACAAGAAGGCTATTATTTTTTCAACCTGTCGAAGTACTATTTTGAAACCCGCAATTTTGAAAAAGTTATTGAACTGTATTATCAAAGCAACATCAAGGAATTGTTGCTCAATATTCAGGTGCGCATCATTCAGATAAAAGCATTCTATGAAAAAAACGAGATGGAACTGTGCGAAAACCTCATTGACAATCTAAAACAATTGCTCTCCCGAAAAGGCATTCTGGCTTATCACAAAGAGAACTATTACAATTGCTGCAAGATGTTCAAACAACTATTGGTGATGAACCGCTTTGACAAAAATGCGCGGGAGAAATTTTTGAAAAAAGCAGCCAGCCTTTCTCCGCTGACGGAGAAAGGCTGGTTGATTGAAAAAGTGTCGAATTAGGTGGTTTAGGGTAGTTTAGATGGGCTTAGAGTAGTTTAGATGGTTTAGATATGATACCCATACTGAAAATCAATGTTTTAAGTTGAAAAATCTAAACCATCTAAACCCATCTAAACTACCCTCAACCTTTCTAAACCATCTTATGCCCCCGGTATCAGCACGATTTTTTTGGAACTCGTCTTATTGCCCTGCTGGACGGTGAGTATGAACGTACCTGCCGTGTTTCCGAAAAGGTTGATTTTTTCGTTGAAAATACCATTGAACTGGTTGAGCACATTGGTGTACACCGCCTTGCCCGATGAGTCCATGATGCGCACCGTGGTCGGCACGGCCTCGGCTTCAAAACGGACATTCAGCGGGCCGAATGTCGGGTTCGGGTAGGCCTCCAGCACTTCCAACGACAGGTCGTTCAAATTTGTGGGTTCTTCCCGCTGCTCTGCTTTGACGTCCTCCACAAGCACTTCCACTTTCTCTTCTGCCGGTGCAGTACCCGGATTTTTGCATGATTTGAAAGTAGCATCAATATCGAGCGTAGCGCCGTCGCGCAGCACAGTGAGGCGGAAAGCATCGCCCGGCTGGTGTTTGTTGCGTTCGCGCAGCAGCTCGAAATGCGTATTTACGGACACACCGTCGAGGGCGACAATCACATCGCCCGGCAGTACGCCGCTTTGCTTAGCGGGTGTTTCATCTATGACACCCGTGACACGCGCACCGCGGCCTTCCATGGCGTTGTCGCTGGTATAAATACCGATGAACACCTTGCAGGGGTCGCGCTCGGTTTTATGGCTGAAATAGTTTCGGTCAGCACCAAGTTTAACTTCAGTTTGCAGCGTCTGTCCGTCGCGCTGGTACACCACCGTCACCTGTTCGCCCGGCTGAAATGCCGCCAATGCTGTACGCAAAGTGCCGCCGCCCGTCACCGCTTTGCCAGCAACAGCAGTCACGATATCGCCTGCTTGCAAGCCAGCGGCTTCTGCGCCTTTGCCCGAGATGACACTTTTGATGGCCATGCCCGGCACACTGACATCCGTGTCTTCATAGACACCCAAAATCGGGCGTTCTTTCATATCCATATTGGCAAATTTTTCAGCTAGGCGGACGTGCATTTCTGCCATCCGCTCTTCTATTTCTACCATGCGGGTTTCCATTTTTTCTTGCTGCCAGTGCGCCTCTTCGAGTTCTTCCGCGCTACATTCTTTGAACCGGGCATTGATTTCCATCTCCTTGCCATCGCGCAGGATAGAGAGGGTGAACGCCTCGCCTTGCTGGTGTTTGTTGCGCTCGCGGACGAGTTCGGTTTGTGTCCCGACGGGCACGCCGTCCAGCGCAACTATCACATCGCCAGCTTGCACGCCATAAGTCGTGGCGGGTGTGTTGTCCACGGTATAATCCACTTTCAAGCCGCCAGACACCATGCTGGTACCCACGCCGATAAAGACTTTGCAAGGATTGCGGGAGTTGGAGAAATCGGAGTGATTCCACTGGAAATTGTGGCGGGTTTGTTCTTGTGCCGAAAGTGCTGCGCAACAAAAAAGCAGGAGCATGGACGGCAAGCCCAATCTTTGGAAGGAAAGACGTTTCATAGATGAAAATATGTTTGGTGAAAATTAGGAGGAAAGACCACGCGCGAGCGGAGACGTTGCACGGGACAGGAACTTTCGGAAAGATGGGAACTTCATCCGAAAGAGGTACACTAACAAGAGCGCGTTTACACCAAACCCTTTCTTTACATCACTGTCGGCTTCCAGCTTGCGCCTGCCACGCTTTTTGCAGCAGCCGCACTACTTCGGCATCTTCCACTTGGTCGAAATGTTCGTAAAACTGACCCACCGCATAAAAATCGCGCGGTGCGAGCAAGCATACAACCTCGTCCACACCTTTGGCTTCTTCAATGTGGCGCAACGAATCGGGCGGAGCCACTGGAATGGCCACCACTACCCAGCGAGGATGGTGATGCCGGATGAGTTCGACGGTGGAGAGCAATGTATTGCCGGTGGCGATACCGTCATCCACCACGATGATTATTTTATCTTCCAGATTTGCGGGTTGGCGGTCGCCGTAATACATTTTATAGCGGTCGCGCAGCAAACCGCGAAGCCGCTTTGTTTCTTTTTCGATGTATTCGTCCGAAACATCGGGGCGCTCGTTGACGACTCGGCCTTCGAGGCTGACCGCACCGATGGCAAATTCGGGTTGGTGGGGATGGCCGATCTTTTTGGACAGCACGATTTCAAGCGGGAGGTCGAGTTCTTTGGCCACGATGTAGCCGATTTCCACCCCGCCGCGTGGCACCGCCAACACGACACCATCACGGTTTTTATAGTGCTGAAGAGCTTCTGCCAATTTTTTCCCGGCATCATATCTGTCTTTAAACATGGCATAGAAAGTTTAGGAATCAATACAAAAGGTACTCCTCAAACCACATAGCAGCGAGCAATGCCACCTCGTCCAATTTGCCCGGCTCTTCAAACAGGTGGGTGGCACCGCGCACGATTTTCATTTTTTTGATACAAACCAATTGTTCGAAGGCTGCTTGGTTGAGTTCGATAACACCAAAATCCAACCCGCCGACAATAAACAAAGTGGGCGCAGTGACTCTAGCCAATGCCCAGTCGCCAGCAAGGTCGGGACGTCCGCCCCTCGAAACGACGGCTTTCACGGCTTCGCCCAATTCGCCCGCCACACGCAGCGCTGAAGCAGCCCCGGTGCTGGCGCCAAAAAAGCCGATGTGCAGCCCTTTGGTGGAGTGTTGTTCCATTGCCCATTGCGCAACTTCCATCAAACGGTGGCTGAGGAAATCAATGTCGAAACGGGTTTCGTACACTTCGTCTTCTTGTTCGGTGAGCAAATCCAACAGCAGCGTAGCCAACCCACGTTCCTGCAGTTGTTCCGCCACATAGCGGTTGCGCGGACTTTTTCGGCTGCTGCCGCTGCCGTGCGAAAAAATCACGAGACCCCGTGCATTTGCAGGCATCGTAAGGTCTCCTTTTAGGCGCGCTCCGATGACCGGAATTTGTATTGACTTCGTGGCCGATTTTGTCTCCATGACACACGCATTTTATTTCTTGCTTTGTTCCGCCGACCTTATCATCACGAACTCCGCGATATTGTCGGTATCCAATGCACCTACCACATTATCTTCTGTCCCCACCAAAGCGAAGTTTTGATTCTCTTGCTGCATCTTTTTCCATGCTTCTTCTACTGGCATTTTGGGAGAGAGGTACAGCAGGTCTTTGCGCATGGCCTCTCGTACGCTTGCCTTTTCTCCTATGTCTCCGAGTGCTTTGATAATCTCTTCGCGACCAAGTGTGCCGACCGGTGTGCTGCCGTTTTTGACCAGAAAATTCTTGTCTTGGCCTTGAAGCAGTCTATCAGTGGCGTGGCGAATAGTCGCATCTGCCTCGATGCTGGGGATTTCTCCCAACAACGCGTCGCGCACGGTGAAGCCGCGCATCAACGATTGGTTTACTGTATGTTGTGCCTCTGCTTGTGCACCGATAAAAATGAAAAGCCCGATTATGACTAAGAAGGGGTTGTAGAAAAAACCCAGAAAAACAAACCCGATGGCGATGAATTGACCCAACCCTGCTGCGACGCGCGTTGCTTTGGTGCGCTCCATCCGAAAAGCCAGCAAGGCGCGAAACACCCTGCCGCCGTCCATCGGGAAGGCCGGAATCAGGTTGAACAAGGCCAGCCACATATTGACAAACATGAGGGCATACAAAAAATTGGCAGCGCCGATATTTTGAAATTGGAGCAAGCCCTCTGCTTGTTCGGGAAGCAGCAGGAAGAGGAGGCCAAAAATGACCAAGTTGACCGCAGGCCCGGCCAGTGCCACAATGAGTTCCTCGCGTGGTTTTTCGGGTATGGATTCCATTTGTGCAACGCCGCCGATAGGCAGCAGCGTGATGTCGCGGGTTTTTATATGAAATCTTTTTGCCGCCAGCGCGTGTCCCAGTTCGTGCAAAGTGACACAGCCAAAAATGGTCAGGACGAACAAAACCGACCACAGAATTTCTGTGCCGTTCAGCCCCCGATTGAGGTTGCTGAACACAATCCAGCCAATCAGAATGAGGAAAGTCCAGTGGATGAATATTTTGATGCCCGACACGGTGCCGAGATAGAGTGCATTTTTCATGGTACGCGCTAATTACAACCCGAACGGAAAAGTCTCCGGCATTTGAAGCGGGTCGGTTGAAATATGAAGCGGATTGAGTGCTTTTGTTTTATCAAAAAACATAAAAGCATCGTACCGCAAGGGCAAAAGGGTCGGTACATAGTTGCCCTGTTTTTCTGTCTCGGGATTGTAAACCACACCGATGGCACGGTGCGGGAGCGGCATACGCTCCAGTTCTGGAAAACTCATTTCATTCATAATGAGAAGTTTGTCCGCAGGATCGACCTGGTGCAGGATTTCTTCCCAACTATTTTCGACGGCAGGCGGGACGTGGATAATCTTCATCACATCGCCCCAATGCCGACCTGCCACCACCGTGCCCTCGTAGGAGCCAAAACCCACCGTCACGACCGCATCTTTGGGGCGCTGTTCGCGGACAAGCATACCCACATTGACCATGCCAGCGCGAGCCATGTCGGTCGCGCGGGCATCCCCGATGTGGGTGTTGTGTTCCCACACGATGGCTTTGGCGTCTTCACCGTGAAATTGGAGCAGCGCATTTAGCGTCTCGGCCATGTGGCCGTCGCGGATATTCCATGATTGAGGCCCCCCTGATACCATCGAACGATAATATTGCTCTGCGCGGACAGCGATTTGGGCATTTTGCTCAACGTTGAAAACGGCTTCGGGGTCGGTGTTGTACTGCGCAACTTTGTAGCGGATTTCTTGCAGCAACTCGACGACCTCCTTTTGACAGGAATAAGGCACCAGCCACGCCGACTCTGCATAAGAATGCCCCCCGCCCTCGCTGTAAGGCTCGAAACACATAAAAGCCTTCCGCGCAACTTGGAGCGCTTGCGGATCCACTTTCTCCAAATACTCGATAATGGCCTCCAGCGATTCCCACAAACTGTACATATCAAGGCCATAAAAACCTGTTTTTCGCCCTTTGGGGCGGGTTTGATTGTGTGTGCGCAACCACTCCACCAGCTCCACAATTTCCCAATTGGCCCACATCCAAGTCGGCCAACGGTTGAACCCATTCAACACTTCCGGTGCATGGGTGCCTGCGTCGGGGTATGATTTTACATAGCGGTTGATACGGTAGCAATCAGGCCAATCGCCCTCGACCGCGATAAAAGAAAAGCCTTTTTCTTCTATCAACCGTTTGCTGATGCGGCTGCGCCAAGTGTAATACTCGTGGGTACCGTGAGAGGCTTCGCCCAACAACACTATTTTGGCATCGCCGATGCGCTCCAATAAAGGATTGAGGCCGTCGCTGTCGCGCATGGGATAGGCGACCGCTGCAATGGTTTCGGCTAATTTCTGTTTGCCCGGCTGCGTATAAATGCTGTTCATACACGAAGACTTTTAAACATTCCGAGCAAAGTTCAGCCATTGAACAATCACGCACCGCGACGAAGGTCACATTGTTGGTTGAGATTCGTCAGCCTCGCAAATGCTTGTATAGGAAGTTCGGTTGTGATTTTGACAACTCTTTTGGGTGCTTGGATCACACGCCCTTCATCGAAAGTGCCACCCGCTTCCGCGCAAAATCCACCTCCACCACCCGCACCGTCACCTGCTGACCGAGCGAAACAACCTCCATCGGGTTGCGCACAAACTTGTCGGCCAACTGCGAAACGTGGACCAAGCCGCTGTCTTTCAAACCGATGTCCACAAATGCGCCGAAGTTGGTGATATTGGTCACGATGCCAGGCAACACCATGCCGGGATGCAAATCTTCGAGCGAATGAACGTTGGCGAACTCGAAGGATTTGGCTGCGCCGCGCGGATCGAGGCCGGGTTTTTCAAGTTCTTTCAGGATGTCCTGCAGCGTCGGCAAACCCACGTCGCCGCGAACGTATTTTTTCAAATCAATTTTCGCTCGCAGTGATTTATCTTGCACTAAATCAACGACTTTGCAACCCAAGTCGGCGGCCATTTCTTCCACGAGCGAATAACGTTCCGGGTGAACAGCCGTGTTGTCCAAAGGATTTGAAGCCTCCCGGATGCGGAGAAAACCCGCGCACTGTTCGAAGGCTTTGTCGCCGAGTCGCGGGACTTTTTTGAGCTCGCTGCGCTTTTTGAAGGCACCGTTTTCCGCCCGGAAAGCCACGATATTTTGTGCCAGCACAGGGCCAAGACCGGAGACGTAGGTCAGCAGATGCTTGCTCGCCGTGTTGAGGTTGATGCCGACGGCATTCACGCAACTTTCCACCGTGCGGTCGAGGCTTTCTTTGAGTTGTGTCTGGTGCACGTCGTGCTGGTACTGCCCCACCCCGATGCTTTTTGGGTCAATTTTCACCAACTCCGCCAACGGATCCATCAGTCGCCGTCCGATGCTGACCGCGCCGCGCACTGTGATGTCCTGCGTTGGAAATTCCTCCCGCGCCACCTCCGAAGCCGAGTAAATTGAAGCCCCTGCTTCGTTCACTTGAAATATTTCGACGGGTTTTTGAAACTTGATTTTGTGCAAAAAATCCATCGTCTCGCGCCCAGCCGTGCCGTTGCCGACCGAAATGGCTTCGATGCCGTATTTTTCCACCAAATGTTCGATTTCAGATTGACTTTCAAACACTTGCCGCTGCGG
>CAYZVM010000099.1:0-17583 GCA_964481485.1 uncultured Saprospiraceae bacterium
CACAACTTGGATTAAGTAGTACGGCGGATTTGCAAATCCGCCGTACTACTTACCCCCACCAAAACTGCCAAACCGACCACCCGGCCATGCCGCCCATCACCGCCACCACTGCCCACCCGGCTATTTGCCAGCCCAACGGCAGCCGGTAGCCGCCCACCAATTCCGTCCGCCGCGCTGCCACGAGCATTGCCGCCAGCGCTACCGGCAAAATAAGCCCGTTCACAGCACCTGCCGCGATGAGTGTTTTTACCGGCTTGCCGACTGTGAGAAATACCGCGACAGAAAAAGCAATAAAGCCGAGCGTGAGCCAAGTTTTGTTTTTTTCAATATTTGAAAACGAACTCGTCAAAAATGAAATAGAAGTAAATGTGCACCCCACGACCGACGTCACCGCCGCCGACCACATCACCAACCCAAAAAAGCGGTAGCCCAACTCGCCCGCCGCAATGCGGAACATCGAAGCCGGGGGATTGGCCGAATCTATCGCCGCGCCGCTCGCCACCACCCCAAAAGCCGCGAGAAACAGCAACATCCGCATCAAAGTCGCCACGCCGATGCCCGTGAACGCGCTCCGCGTCACCGTCCCGATATTGTCGCGACCGCTTATGCCAGCCTCCAACAACCGGTGCGCGCCCGCGAAAGAAATATACCCGCCCACCGTGCCGCCCACAATCGTCAGCACCGCCATCGCATCTATTTTTTCCGGAAAAAAACTGCGGTACGCCACCTCTCCCAACGGCGGCTGCGCCGAAAACGCCACCCACGCCGTCAGCACAATCATCAGAAAACCAAGCACACGCACAAACCAATCCACCATCTTCCCAGCCTCCCGGCTCAAAAACAACCCCATCGCCAACAGCCCGCTCAATGCCGCGCCCCACCCTGTCGGGATGCCAGTCAACACCTCCAAGCCCAGTCCAGCCCCGGCCACGTTGCCGATATTGAACGCCAGACCACCCAGCACAATAAGCAAAGTCAGGAAATGCCCCAAACCCGGCAGCACCCGGTTTGCTATCTCCGGCGCGTGCTGCCCCGAAGCTGTCACCACCCGCCATATATTGATCTGTGCGCCCAAATCCAGCAGCACCGACAGCAAAATGACGAACCCAAAACTGGCACCCAACTGCGCCGTGAACACCGTCGTCTGCGTCAAAAAACCCGGCCCGATGGCAGAAGTCGCCATGAGAAATGCCGCGCCGAGGGTGATGCCGGAATATTTTTTCATAAACTGAATATTGAAAAATATCAAAACCTGTCATTCCGAGCGAAGCGAGGAATGACACGCAATTGTTGCACTATGAGAGTGACGACAATGACTTTCAATGACCCTCATCCTCTCCACACCCAATCGGTTGCCCCGGCGGAATACTTGGCCCCGGCGCGGGTTTGAACTCGCCCGGTTTCTCGCGGAAAAGGCCAATTTGGTGCAGCAGATAAGTCAGGTTCGCCTGTTCGTTCGCGTTGGAAGTTTGGGAAAGTTGCTGCCGCAGTTCCGTTTCCAATGTGTTGATTTTTAACAAAAAAACACCTTTTACGGCGGCAGTCGCGGCATCCGATGCAGCCACGCTGAGCATTTTGTTCAAAAACAATTGCTGAACGGTGCGGCGGATTTCAGCCTGCATGGGAGTCTCTGACGGGCGTTTTTCAAACACAACATTTTGAAGTTGCTGGAGCATGTTCGTGGCAGAAAATGTCTGGAGCGCACCCCGTGCTTGTTGCTCCACGAGGCGTTGGAGGCGTTCGGGCATCAGGAGCATATCCAACGTCAGGCTCGCACTACTGCCCGCCGCCGCGAGCGGGTCGAAAAACCCACCGGTGTTGCTTTTGAACATTTCCCGGTCGCGGTCGTAGCCAATGGGCTGGGGCGGAATCAGACGGACGATATTTTCCGGCAACGCCAAAAATTCGGGGCGGAGCGTTTCGAGCAACGCCGAAAAAGCGCGTTGTTGCTCCGCCTCCGCCACAGGCTCGTTGGCAGGCTGGCCGTCGCCGCGCACCGCGTACGTATAGCGCACCCCGCCAATCAATTTTGACACAGCCTCGGCCTGGAAACGGTGAGAAAGGAAAAGCGGCACCAGCACCCGTTCGAGGTCGGCCATGACGCGACCTGCCGGGACGCTGCGTTCGCCAAAACGCCGGAGGGCATTTTCGCGCACACTCATCAGGCGGCGAAGTTCGTCGGTGGCGTTGGAGCCGTTGTCCCAAAGGTGCGCAATCGGGTTGGCGCTGTTGGCCGGGCGAGCGCCCTCGTCGGAAATGTGCAGCAGACCGAGACGGTCATTCTCAGTCAATATTTTCCGCAATTCTGCTTCTTCGTCGGCGCGGTCGGGAAAATCCTGATAGCCGTAGAGGATAGCGCGTTTGTCCCACGCACCGATTTTATCATCGTATGCTTGCGAAAAATCGAGCGAGCCGTCGTCTTTCAGCGTAACATAAGGGTGCGGGTAGTCCATCACCGAAGCACGGCTGTTGACACTGGCGGCGAAGTTGTGCGCCAGCCCCAGCGTGTGGCCGACCTCGTGTGCGGAAAGTTGGCGCAGTCGAGCCAATGCCATTTTTTCTGCCTCGGGGTCGGTGGTCGTGGTGCCGTCGAACGCCGAGCGCAGCCCCTGCGCGATGAGGTAATCCTGCCGCACCCGCAACGAACCGAGCGAAACTTGGCCTTTTATGATTTCGCCCGTGCGTGGGTCAACGACGGCACTGCCATAACTCCAGCCGCGCGTGGAGCGGTGTACCCATTGGATGAGGTTGTAGCGCACGTCCATCGGGTCGGCCTCGGGCGGCAATTCTTTGACGATGAAAGCATTGCGATACCCAGCGGCTTCAAATGCCTGATCCCACCAACGTGCGCCGTCGAGCAGGGCGGACCTGATGGGTTCGGGCGTACCGGGGTCTAAATAATAGACAATCGGTTCTATCGGGTCGCTCACGGGTGCGGCGGGGTCTTTCTTTTCGAGGCGGTGGCGCACGATGTAACGCTGCACAATCGGCTCACCGATGGGTACAGAGTAGTCAAGCCAACTCGTCTCAAAATAACCGGATCGCGGGTCGAATTTTCGAGGCTTGTAGTTGCTATCGGGCAATTCGATGAAAGCATGGTGTTGGCGCACCGTGACAGCTGAAGGCGTGGGTGTCACCGAGCGGATGTGTTCGCCGGAGGGTTTTCCGGTGAACGTGAGCGTGGCTTCCCATTCGCTGTTTTTCGGAAAATTTTTTGTTTTCTCCAAAAAAACGGCACTGCGGGTGGCATCTGCGGTGTATGCACCTTGATTGGCGCGGGCCAATGTCCCAATCACATCGTGCGCATCTTGCAATAAAAACGGCGTGAAATCCACCAAATATCGGTCATCTTCTTTTGCCCCCACGGTAAATCCCCACAACACGGACTGCGCGAATGCTTCTTCCACCGAGCGGCGTTCCTGCGGGTTGGGGCTACTGGCGCGGAAGCCAAGATTGGGCTGAACGAGCAGGATTTTGTTGCCGCTGCGCACAAATTTGACCACCCGCGACGCGCCGAGTTGCCCCCGGTCGAGGCCAATGTCGTTGGAGCCGACCCCGGCGGGCAAGGAGTTGACGTACAGGAATTCCGAATCGAAACGGTTGATTTCCACCCAGATTTTGCCCTCCTTATCGTCCCACCAAAACGGGAAATAACCGGGGTGCGCCGCCATGTTTTTGGTTTTGGCGCCGATGCTCGGGATGGTGCCGGGCGGCAGCGCGGTGGTGCCGGGTTGGGTTGTTTTTGGAGAACAGGCGGCAAGCAGGAGCGCGCCCAAAAGGGCAGGCAGCAAGCGGGAAGTAAATTTGTTTTGCATAAAAGTTAGGATGTGCAATTTCGCGAGGGAAGGTAAAACAAGCACCCAAGATTGGCATTTACAGACTGGCTTTTTCTATTTTTCCGCCAAATTTAGATGATGAAAGAAAGCAAGAAACAGCTGGTGGAATGTGTCAATTGCGGCACAGAACTCGTCGGGAAGTTTTGTCACAAATGCGGAGAGAAAAAGGTGGGGCGGAGCGATTTTGCGCTGTCCAACTTTGTCAAAGAAGTGTTTGAAAAATTCACGCACCTCGATTCCAAACTGTTGCGCTCGCTCTGGCTGTTGGTGTCGCGCCCCGGTTTTCTCACGGTCGAATATTTGCGCGGTCGGCGCAAACCGTACATGAAACCGCTGTCTTTGTTTTTCATTATCAACCTCTTATACTTTCTCACTATTGGGTTCAACACACTCCGAACGTATGAGAGCCCTTTGCGTGTGCAACTTCTCAACCATTATAGCCCGGTTGTCCAACGGATGCTGGACGTACGTTTTCCTGCCGACAAAGCAGCAGAAATGCAGGCTTTTGAAGTGCGGTTTGACCATCAAAATCATATGCTCGCTAAGTTTCTTTTGCTGCTTATGGTGCCAATGATGGCAGCGACCTTGTGGTTGTTGTACGGCGGGCAGGGGTTTTATTTTGGCGAACATTTAGTCACTGCGCTGCACTTTCAGGCGGTGCTGTTGCTCCTCAATATGGTGCTCGGCATTTTTTCGTACGGCAGTGTGAGCAGTCTATTTCTCAACAACACTTCCTTTGTTGCCCAGTTTATGCTGGAAACCGGCGAGCCACTACTTTGGGTAGCTTTGTTTGCATTTTTCACTTTGAAATCCGTCTATCGCGAAAACCTTCTTTCCACGATATTAAAAACGGTGTTATGGACTGTGGCGTGGTTGCCAACGTTGATTTTATACAGATTCATAGTGTTTTTGGCGACGTTTTACACCATCTAAAATGCTTTCATCTCGATTCCTTTTTCTTTGAACGCCGAAAAAATCGCCGCTGCAAATTCCAGTGCGTGCGCCCCGTCGCCATGCAAGCAAATTGTTTCTGAAATCAACCCTACCGTTTTCCCATTCAAACTTTCAACGTTCTGCCACTGCACCATTTGCAACGCCTGCGCGACGGCTTGGGCTGTATTTCCCACCAACGCATTGGGCTGTGAACGCGGTGTGAGCGAGCCGTCGCCCTGATACGTCCGGTCGGCAAAAACTTCGCTCGCTGTGCGCAGACCGATAGCCTTTCCGGCTTCTATCAGCGCGCTGCCGCTCAATCCATACAACACCAAATCCGCCCCGGCTTGTTGGGTGGCACGGGCGATGGCATCGGCGAGTTTGCGGTCTTTGGCCGCCATATTGTAGAGCGCACCGTGCGGTTTCACATGGTGCAAAACGCCGCCTTCCGCCCGCGCGATGGTCTGCAACGCACCGATTTGATAAAGCGTCATGGCAAACACCTCTTCGGGCGACATTCTCATCTCCCGCCGTCCAAATCCCTGCAAATCAGGGAACCCGGGGTGCGCGCCGATGGCAACATGGTGTTTGAGTGCCAGTCGCACCGTCTCGCGCATGATGACGGGGTCGCCCGCGTGGAAGCCGCAGGCGATATTGGCCGAAGTGATGTACTGCATCAGGGCAGCGTCGTTGCCCATCAGCCACGGGCCGAAACTTTCGCCCATGTCGCAATTCAGGTCAATCGTCATTTTTGTTGGTTATTTGATTATTTGTTGATGCGGTTATTTGGGTGCCGCCCAACACAGCGAAAGTCGGATTTTTCGCAACAAATTTTCTTGTTCAAAAAACAAACTTTCGGCTTCTTCGAGGGTAATTTGTTGAAAAAGAACAGCTTTGCCCGAAGGAATTTGTGCCAGCCGAGGAATGTCCACCGCGACCACTTGGGCGATGCGGGGGTAGCCGCCGGTCGTCTGGGCATCTGCGAGCAGGGCGATAGGCTGGCCGTCGGGCGGCACCTGCACCGTGCCGGGGCAGACGGCGGTGGAGAGCATAGTATCAAACTTTCCGAAAGTTGAGCCGTTCGAAGCCGTTTCGAGCCTTACCCCCATGCGGTCGCGTTGTTTGGAAATCAAAAACGGCGTGTTGAAAAATTGTTGCTGCTGCGTTTCGTCCCACCAGTGAAATTCCGCGCCGGGTAAGGTGCGAATAACGTTGTCGAACTTTCCGAAAGTTGTCAAATTTTGGAAAGTTGGTAAGTTGACAAACCATTTGCTGACCCAAACTTTCCCCCCGCGCAATTCGTCCGACGACTTAAAGTCGTCGGACGAATCTGCCGCCCACAACACATCCCCCTTTCGCAGTCCGCGCCCCTCCAATCCGCCAAAACTCGCTGACAAACAAGCACTTCGGCTGCCCAGCACTTCCGGCACATCCCAACCGCCGGGCGTGGCGAGGTAAGTAAAGTTGCCATCGGGATTTGCCCGGATTTCTAATTCCGAGCCTTTTGGCGCGAACACGAGCCGCCCATTTCCGATAGATGTTTTGTCAACAAGAAACCGCCCGCCCGCGCCGCATACGGACAATTTGCCCGCATTTTCCACCGTCGCCCGAAAGCCGTCGCCCGCAATTTCAAGCGTGGCCGCCCGGCCGTCGTTGCCCACCAGAAAATTGGCGAGCCGGTGACTCAACGTGTCCGCCGCGCCGCCCAACGGCACACCATTCAAGTGCCATTGCGGACGGCCCAAATCTTGCACTGTGGCAAGAATACCGGGAGTTATGATTTTGATTGTCAATTGTGAAAGGGTGGTTATTGGGTTATTTGTTGATTTGGTTGTGCAGGGTTTGACAACTTTCTGGAAAGATGTCAAACCTGCTTGAACCGGACTTGCATCCCCGGCTGTAAAAGTGCGGGCGGTTGCTTTTTGGGGTCAAAAAGAGGGAAATCCGTCGTCCCAATCAAGTGCCAACCGCCGGGCGAGGCTTGGGGATAGATGCCCGTTTGTCGGCCTGCTATGGCGACCGAACCCGCTGACACACGTAGGCGGGGAGTGTCGCGGCGGGGCAACTCGAGTGCTTTGGGCAGTAGGCCGAGGTACGGAAAACCCGGCAAAAACCCAATCATAAATACGGTGTAAGTCGTTTTGGTGTGCAGCCTGATAACCTCATTTTCAGTGAGTTGAAGTCGTCCGGCGACTTCCGGGAGATCCAGGCCGTTGTACCGCACGGGGATTTCGATGAGGGTTTGGGGATTTGGGATCGAGCGATTTGAGATTGGGGGTTGGAGGATTTTTTCTTCTAAAAAAGCGCGGACGGCACGAGCGGGAGAGGGTTGGTCAGGCCAATATTCTTTTACCAAAACGGGGTCAAAAAAAATGGTGACTGAGGTGTATGCAGGCACGACGGAGAGCAGGCCGGGGAAGGGGTTGGCCAAAATCCGGGTGTTAAAATCCAGCACCTTTTGGTGGGTCTCTAGGTCAATCTTGTCGCCCAAAGTGACGGTGATGGAGGATTCGGAGGTGATGGTGATGGTCGTCATTTTTCGTTAAAAACGAGATAGAGTCCAGGCATACCAAGCCATATTCACGAATATCAGCACAAAGTAAGATTGCACAAGCCAACGTTTGGGAATCAGGAAAAGAGCGAGGTAAATGAGCACCGGGAAAACCACACCCGCCGCAATCGAAATTTTGATATAACCATCATTGCTGCTCCCGCCCAGATAAAAAAGCGCGGCGACGTTGGCGTTGTAAAATCGTTCGGAGGATTGGGCGGTCTGCACATAATGATACAATGGCAACACCATGTGCGACAGTTCAAATCCCGTCAAAATCCGTGTCCGAAACCACACGATAACCCACCAAGTGGTTGGAATGAGGAAACAAAAAATTAGGATATTCAACTCGTGATAGGGCGCCCCGGTGATGTGGCAAATCGTGTTGAACAGTTCGACAATGGCGTTGAAAAGGTCGGGCATGTGGCCGGAGTTAAATCTTGTGCGGTTGAAATTCAGATTTTGTTTCCGTTGCAAAATAAGCCAATTCTGATTACAAGTATTTGAAAATGCCCGCTCCATTCGATTCACGCTGCGTGGATGTACACAGTTTTGTACTGCCTGACCAACAACTTCGTGTTTTTGGGTGCCGAAAATTTATTCCTGCATAACTTTGTGAGAATAAAGCGTGTAGAACTTCCATGAATCCAAAAGAAGTCATCCAGCATTTGCTCGCCGCCGGCCAATTGGACGAAGCCTTCCGTCAATTGATGTATCAGCTGCCCTCCGGTTCATCTTTGTGTGGGGAAGCCGCGATTTTGCAAAGCCAGTTCGGGAATTTGCAATCGCAAAAGGCGCTCGGACTCATCTCTATCCAAGATGAACAGCTTATCTACAACCGCATTGTTTATGGTCTGAACGACCTCCTCAATCGGTGGCAGCCCGGCGGCAATTTGTCGGCATTGCAACAGGCAGTCAAACGATTGGATATTGACCCGGATGCCGAAATCGGCGCCATGCACCTCGTCAACTGCGACCGCGAGGCCGGAGTCAAGAAATTCAGAAAAGTATTCAACCGGAAACGCAATGCCTGTCAGGCATTTCAATTCTATTTCATTGCCGCCTGCCGCAGCGAAATGCCAGATTCTTTCTCCAAAAGGCTGATTTACCAAATCATAGAAGAAGAACTCGGCGGCGAGGCGGGGGCAATCAACTACCCGTTCCGGGAAGAAAGCGGCAACCACATTAAAATCGAAAAAATTCCACTCGGCAGCGACTTGGAATCGAGCCGAAAAAAGTTCAAACAGTATGTCGCCCGGCGGTTTCAATTTGCTGACACTCAAAGTTTTGAGGCATTTATTGAAACCGGTGTCCCGAAATTGCCCTATCAATACGTCACCGCCGTTTTTGACCTTTCGGAAAAAGAATGGGAGGGAGACGAGGGCGAAATCCGCGACTACTTGCAGTGGATGATTGATACGTTCCGATGCCCGCACCCCGATGTGCCTACTTTCCTTTTTTTCTTCGTCGTGTATGCCCGCAATTTGTACGACGAGGCAAAACGCACTCCGCGCCAACAGGAAATCCTCACCGAATTGGAAAGTCTTTGCCAACAAAATGACACCGCGCTTTTCACCGAACTGCACCCGGTGGAGGCTACCGATTTTGAAGACTGGCTCAATGAACTAGATGTGCGCAATCCCAACCAGACCCATGACCTCGTAAAGGCTTTGGTGCAGTCCCTTGAACCGTCGGAGCGCCAAATGTTTGAAACGAACAGGACTCTGCACATGAAGGACATCGAACCTGTGCAGAAAATGATTTATGATATAGCCAATAAATAAAAATGAGCAACTTCCACCACTACCAACCCTCCGGCCAAGCAGAACTTCCGGCCATTGACATCAACAAAAAACTCCACGACCCCCGCCTGTATGTACCGTCGCCCGGCCTCGTGAGCGCCGTCAATGTAGCGCTCAACCTCGGCCAACCACTCCTGATCACCGGCGAACCCGGCACAGGCAAAACGGAGTTGGCGCAGCACGTCGCGCATTTTTTTCAATTGGACAAACCGCTGGTTTTCAACGCGCAAACGACCTCTGTGGCAAAAGATTTATTTTACCGCTACGACGCGCTGGGGCATTTTCAGTATAGCCAGACACAGCAAAAATCGCTGACACCTGACGACATCGAGGCGAAATTCATCCGCTATCAGGCGCTCGGCGATGCCATCCGCCAAGACCGTCGTATGGTCGTCCTACTTGACGAAATTGACAAAGCACCGCGCGATTTGCCCAACGACGTGTTGGCCGCGCTCGAAGAACTCCGCTTCGATATACCCGAAATCGGCAAGCACTACGTTGCCTCTCCCGACAACCGCCCCATCATCTTGATGACCTCCAACTCGGAGAAAAACCTGCCCGATGCCTTCCTACGCCGCGTGGTGTATTACCACATCCCTTTCCCCGACAGCGCGACCTTGCTTCGCATCGTGGCGGCCAAAGTGGACAGCTATGGGGAAGAGGATTTGGAACCGCTCATCGCTCATTTTGAGGATATCCGTCGCCGCAAACTCCGCAAAAACCCCGCGACCGCCGAACTCATCCAATGGGTAGCCCTGCTTCGCCGCATGGAGTTTCCGGCGCACAAACTTGAAAATCTGGACAAACTTTCCACCCAAGAGCGGGAGTTGCTGCGGATTTCGTATTCGGTGCTGGCGAAGGGTAAAGAGGATTTGGCGGCGCTGGTTTCGACCCACCCCTAACCTCTCCCTTGAAAAAAAGGAGGGGAACTGATGCGAAGGGAATGATGATTTGAAGTTTTATGTAACAACTACAACCCCTTTTTTGAAGTAAAAAAGATATCCAACGCCCCCCCCTCGGCCTTTCCCTTTTTTCAAGGTAGAGGCCGAGGGGGGGCGAAAACAGCAAAACAATGACGCTAAAGGAAATCACTTTTTTCGCCCGCGATTTACGGAGGAATCCCACACCTGCGGAGTACATACTTTGGCAAAGACTCCGACGACGACAAATACTCGGCTTCAAATTTCTGCGCCAATTCCCAATCGAGTGGGCTAATAACCAAGGCGACAAATCCTTTTTTGTCCCTGATTTTTATTGCCACGAAAAGCGGTTGATTATAGAATTGGATGGTTCGGTGCACCAAGAACAAGTGGAATATGACCAGTTCCGGGAAGAGGTTTTGAAGGAAATGGGGTATAAGATTCTACGATTTCGGAATGAGGAATTGAATGATATACGGATAGTTTTGAGGAAGATTATTGAGCATTTGCGCGATTTCGACCCACCTCCGACCTCTCCCTCGCAAAGGGAGGGCAGTATACCCGAAGAAGCTGTCAGATGGTTTCCAAACGAATTGCCACCCAACTTGAAATAAAATAACCCGCTGACAATCAACGGCTCTACGGCTCCCCTCCCTTTTTTCAAGGGAGGGGTCGGGGGTGGGTCGAAGACGATACAAACCAAGCCCATTTTGTAACTTGAACAACACTCTCACATATCACCTCACCGCCGAACTCCTCGCTTCTCTTGAAGCCGAAGGTTATCCGTTGGGTACGGGCAAGCACCTGCAAGTACAGGAACTCTTGCGCCTGCTGCCAAAAGATGCCGATGCGGAGACTCTGCGGCTGGCGCTCTGCCCCTTGCTGGCGCGAAATCCACAGGGGCAGGCGCGGGTGTATGAGATGTTCGATGAGTGCCGAAAAAGGGTGGAGGCGATGATGCCAATTGATATGGAGGGTGAGCCTTCCGAAGCGGAAGCGGCGAGAGAAGTCGCCGAAAAAGAGTTGAAAAAATGGCGCTGGCGCATCATCATTCCAGCGGCTATTTTGGTGCTGGTGGCTATGGCAGGTTTGTTTTTTTATGTTGGGGAAACACCTGGGGCAGAAATGCCTACAATGGAAGAACCAACGGAACAACTAATAGATAGTATCCAAAATGCATTCAACCTTCAACCAGAAACAGGTACCCCGCAAACTCTTTTTCAACCCAAAACCTACCCCTACGACCATGACCTGACAAAATACGCCATCGCTCCGCTGCCCGTTTGGCAGGAATGGCTGTTCACCCACTGGTGGTGGTTGCGTTGGGCTTTGCTCATTCCGTTTACGCTGCTGCTGATAGCAATCTGGTACTACTTGGAACAAAAGCGCCGCAAACTCATCGCCGAGCGGGAGCCTAAAGACCAACCGCCCTATTTCTGGAATATCCGCATCGAAGGCGGCGACGAGATACTGACCGGCGAATCTTTTGCCTATGCTCTACAAGTGATGCGTCGTCGCATGGGAGCCGACACTTTTGCGCTCGACTTGCCGTGCACCATCCACGCCACCGCCGAACGAGGTGGTCTGCCGGAGTTTCGATTCCGTGAGCAAACCCAGCCGGTGGACTATCTCTTGCTGATTGACCGCCAGAGCATCCAGAACCACCGCGCCCGGCTGTTCGACACTTTGTACCATGCTTTTCGCGAGCAGGAAATCGAGATGGCGCGGTTCTTTTACGACAGCGATATGCGGGTTTGTTTCAATGAAGAACACCCGCACGGCGTTGGTTTACAGGAACTTCAACAACGCTACGGAACGGCACGCCTGCTTTTGGTTGGCACGGGGGCGCAACTCATCAGCCCGCTTTCCGGCAAACTCGCTCCGTGGACAAGCCTTTTCACCACATGGAAACAACGCGCCCTTTTCACTCCCAAACCCCTCGCCGATTGGGGTCGTTTGGAGCGCCGGCTGCCGGAAATTTTCACGGTGCTGCCAGCTACTTTGCAAAGTTTGAGTTTTTGGGTCGAAGAACTCGAAGATGGTCAGGATGCGCGATTTGAGGAATGGCGCACCCGCGTAAAAGATGCACCGCAACTGCCCATCCAGCCAAATGCAAACGACCCGCTGCCCCTACTCCAACTCCATTATGACACCCCGATGCTCCAATGGATTGCCGCTTGCGCCATCTATCCCTCCTTGCACTGGGATTTGACATTGTGGCTCGGAAGACAGATAGCGGTTAGCAGCCCCCAATCCCCAATCCCTAATCCCCAATCCCCCGAGCTGGTTAGTGTTGAAGGCTTGCTCCACCTCTTCCGCTTGCCCTGGTTCGTGGAAGGCGAAATACCCGCGCCCGCCCGCGCCGCCTTGCTCGATTCGTTGGAAAAAGAGCATCCAAGTCTGCTGCTTCATCTCCGCGCCGAACTTGCCCTGCTGCTCCAACAGAGTCCGCCGCCTCAAGCATCCGCCGCTTCGGACGACTATCAGATGAATATTGCGCTGAACGAGTGGCTTACTACCCCAGATGAGCGCCGGAAAAAGGAACTGGAACAGGAAGTTGCCCGCTTGCTAGCTGCGGGCGTGGAGGCAGACTTTACCGTGTTGAAATATTTGGAGCGCCCGCGCACTCCGCTCGATTTTGTGGTGCCGGATGCTTGGAAGAAGTATGTCTACCCCTCCGGTTATCGGGGTTTAGGCTGGCAAGGGAAATGGAAAGATTTGTTGTGGGTGCTACCGGTATGGGTGCTGGGATTGACTGCACTTTTCTGGCCCTGGGAGATGCAGTTGTATGAATGTGAGGGCGAAAAAGTGGAGTATGTGATTGGGAATGAGACGATTTCGATTTGTCTGGATTCGCCAGAAAAGAAGGTGGTTTATCTGGAATGGTTGGTGCGCGATGCGATTCAAGCGGGAAATATAAAAATGGCTGATAGCCTGTTAACGGAGCGTTCAACACCAATTGTCCAGCGACAAATACAAAATAACCAGCAGGGTACAGACGTATCAGGTGAAACAGGCCCACCGCCAGATATTGACCCGAACAATCCACCGCCACCACCGCCTTCGCCCTATTTGTCGCCTGTTCCCCTTTCGGCAGAAACGGATGCTTCCGTACGCACGATTTATGAGGAAGGAGATAAAAATATTGCTGTCACGCTTTTCAATCGCGGCGTTGCGCTTTATCAAATAGCACCAAAAGATTCCGCTTGCTACTATTTCCAGTCAGCTATGAATTTTGACAGCACAGAGGCGGATTTTCGAGAAGGGGTAGAGTGGTGTGATTTGAGTTTTTTTGTTTCATCGGGAATGACAGAAGAGAATTCGGTAGTAGGAACGGTAACACCACGCAAAAACACCAGCAAGCCTATTATGACATTTCGAACTGAAAAAAGAGGAACGGTGAGAGTAAAAGTCTGTGTTGACGAATTCGGGAATGTAATTAGTGCAGAAGCTACGCAATCAGGTTCAACAACGGGAGATGGTGAACTGCGTCAAGCCGCTGTCAAAAATGCTTGGCAATGGAAATTCACACCTGAACCGGGGGCGGATGTACAATGTGGCTGGATAGATTATGTATTTCCAACAATCTCCTCAGAAGTTTCTGACTCCTTGCAAGAGGTCGAATTATCTGAAGCGACTGCGATTATAGAAGGGCCATCTCCCACGTTTCGAGAACCGATTTTGTTCAAAGAGTATATCGTAAAATCAGGTGAGACTGTAACTATGATCGCAAATAGATTTAAAGTTGCACCCGAAGGATTGGCTTACTTTAATAGTGTGTCCGTAGATGGAAATTTGTTTACCGGCAAGAGACTCCTTGTTCCTATTTATGATTATGAAAATGTAGTCTTATTTCGCGATACTTCACTTAGCAAAGCATCGGTTGACTCTGATTTAGCCCTCAACACGTGGCCTCAAGAATTAAAGAAAAAAAATGCCAACGATGTCAAAACAAATTCGGTTAATTATCCCGCTGAGCGCATTGGGCAACTTAACGAGGTCAAAGTTATCTTGTCAATGGAGGGTGAAACGCTCGCAGAGATAGCGCAAAGCTACAAAATAAATATTGATAACATATTGAACTACAATGACAAAGGTTACGAAGCCTCCCAAAAACTCAAGGCAAGTACAAGGGTGTTTATTCAGGAAAAACGGAGTTCGTGGCGCGGCAAGAGTACGCATCACTTCGTTAGGGAGGGACAAACTATGTTTGAGATTTCGCAGATGTATGGAGTAAAATTGAACGACTTGTTGGAACGCAATGGTATGTATACAGGTGATGAACCAGTAGCAGGAGAAAAAATCCGCCTCAAAGGGAAAAGAGGAAGCGACGAAGTAATAAAATTAAAGGACTAAGGCAATTCGCCTAATACCCCACCTCCTCCAAAAACAGCCCGCTCGGCGGCGCGGTCAACCTTGCCGGTTCCCGCGAATTTTGTTTCAAAAACGACTCCACCGTGTCGGCGTCCATCCTGCCGCGCCCGACTTCCACCAGCACACCCACCATGCGGCGCACCATTTTCCAGAGAAAATGCGAGCCGGTGATGTGGATATAAATCCGGTCGGCATCCTCGCGGATATCGAGGCGGTCGAGGTCAACGAGGGTACTTTGCCCCTCCTTCTCTACGTCGCCGAACGAGCGGAAATCGTGAAAACCCACCAGCCGGTTGGCGGCTTTTTGCATGGCAGCCACGTCAAGCCGGTCGCGCACCCACCACACATATTTTTTGCCGAAAGCATCGCGGCGTTTCGAGATTTGATAGACGTAAGTCCGGCTCCGGGCATCGTGCCGGGCGTGGAATCGCGGGTGCGCCTTTTCTACTTGCAGGATGTTGATGTCGTGCGAAAGTGCATCGTTGAGGCGCGTCTGGAGTTCGTCGGGCGTGAGATTTGTGTCGGCCACTTCGAGGTGCGCCACCTGCCCGTGGGCGTGCACCCCGGCATCCGTGCGCCCCGCGCCATAGATTTCAACTTGTTGCGTGCCGAATATTTTGAACGCCGCGTCCAGCAATTCGCCTTGGATGGAGCGCTCGTTTTTTTGCAACTGCCAGCCCGCGTAGCGCGAGCCGTCGTATTCGATGAGGAGTTTGAATTTCATAATAGCGGGCAAAGGTCATGCAAAAACCGGCAAAAGTGGAAGACTTGTTTTTTTATCAATCTTCATCAACTTTTATCAACGCTAATCAATCCCTAACACAATTGATATTCCGGGGTCGCCATCAATTGAATCATCGCCGTTTTGACGAGTGCATCGTGGCTGCTGCGGTCGGTGTGTTGTTGCAAAACGTCGAGTGGCAATTGCCGGGTGGATGCCGTCCAGAGGTAGTCGGCCATTTTGGGGAGCAAGTCTTTTTCGGGCGTTTTGGCAAATAAATCCAGCACCGGCTGCCACTCCAATTGGGCGGAAAAACCCCGTCGCCCGCCCGCCTTTTTTCCCTGCCCCATTTGCTGGTCGTCGTCGTCTTTGGTGTTCACGTCGAGGTCGCTTTGGGCGTAGAGCAATTGCGGGATGCGGAGGCGGAGCATAAGCGAGCTGCTGTCAATCCAGTTTTTGCCGCCAAGCCAACCGGCCACGTTGGGCGGGAAAAAGAGGATTTGGCCGAGGGCGCGTTGGAGCACAAGTTGGGATTCGGGGTTATCTAGTTCGAGTGGCAGGGCGCGGCGGATGCCGACCCACAGTTCAATAGGCGATTTGATTTTGTTGCCCACGTTTTCGGGCGCGTAAAACCAATCGCTGCGCACGATGTCGTCCAGCAAACGCATGATTTGGTAGCCGGAATCGAAGAAACGGTCGCCGAGCCATTGGATGCGGTCGTCGGGTGCAACTGTTTCATTTACAAGAAACTTGTACACTTTTCGGGCGATGAATCGGGCGGTCTCGCGTTTTTCCAAAAGGATGTCCAGCACGTCGTCGCCGTCGAATTTGCCCGTTTTGCCCAACACCGTTTTTGAGCCGGTGTCGTGCTGAAATTTTCTGAAAACAAAATCGCCGTTTAATTTGAAACCCCATCCGGTGAATGCGCGGGCGGCTTCTTTGATGTCGTTTTCGGTGTAATTGCCGCGACCGAGCGTGAAAAGTTCCATCACCTCGCGGGCGAAATTTTCGTTGGGACTTTGCTTTTTGTTTTGCTGGTTGTTGAGAAAAGCGAGCATGGCCGCCGACTTCGACACGCCGCGCAGGAGTTCGCCGAAATTGCCGAGCGCGTTTTCGCGGACGACGTGGAGCAGCTGCTGTTGGTACAAAATATTGATGTTGCGGCTGGCAAAATGGCCATGCCAGAACAGCGACATTTTTTCCCGCAATTGTGCTTTGGAGTGCGTCATTTCTTCAAGCCAATGAAAATTGAGGCTGCGCAAATCCTCCCGGCTTTGTTGCTGTATCCGTCGGCGTTGCTCTTTGTCGAGGTCGCCGCGCTCCATTTTGCCGAGTTGCCCCACGCCCATGAGCAAGCCTTTCACGGCGCTGTCGGCCACGTCGAAATAGACGGGTTTGGCAGTGGTAGATTCGTCTTTGAGCGTCGGCCACCAAGATGCCTCGGACATGGACGCCCATTTGTCCCAACTTTTGGTGCGAGGCCCGAAGCCGGTGCGCCAAAGGAGGTGTTGCAGTTTGTTCACTTTCATTGAAAAATGATGGTTCTCAAAATTACCCGTCCCACGGCTTGAAGCTGTGACACGGGTAAAACGCCGGAATGCCCAGAATAACTTAAACGGTTTTCAAATCCCGGCGACAAGTTTGGCAAAACCCCATTCAAAAAACAACAGTTGCCTACCTTTGCCCGCCTTTTCAAAAACTGTCTCATCTGTTCTGACCGCATCATGTCTTTTATCGAAAATCTGCGCCTGAAAGCCCGCGCCGACAAATACCGCCGCCGCAGCGACCCCGGCGGCATCCGTTTTTTGCTGGAAACGCTCCGGGCCGGCGATACCGCGCTTGACATCGGGGCGCACAAAGGCGGCTATGCTTACTGGATGCTCAAACAAGTGGGAAAAGATGGAAAAGTGTATGCTTTTGAGCCGCAATTGTCCCTTTTCGAGCATTTGCAAAAACTGAAGAAAAGCCTTCGTTGGGACAATTTCACGGTGGAACATCTGGCTTTGTCCAACCAAGTTGGCACGGTTGAGTTGCGCATTCCGACGGGCAAAAATAAAAAATCGTCGCCGGGCGCGTCTATTGTCAAAACGGTTTTTGAGGAAAACCAAATCCGCACGGAGACGGTGGCCACCTCGACGCTCGATGCGTATTGTGCAGAATACAGCATCGTGCCACAGCTGTTGAAAATTGACGTGGAAGGCAACGAACTGGCGGTGTTGCAGGGTGGAGAGCACATGCTGCGCCAACACCGCCCGGCTGTTCTGATGGAGTGCGAAGCCCGGCATATCGGCGAGGATCAGGCGCGAGCGACCTTTCAATTTTTGGAAAACATCGGCTACCGGGGCTTTTTTATCGAAGGTTCTTTGTTCCGCCCGCTGGCAGATTTTGATTTTTCAAAACACCAATCGGAGGGCAACAAGCCGTATTGCAACAATTTTATTTTTCA
>CAYZVM010000099.1:17683-20810 GCA_964481485.1 uncultured Saprospiraceae bacterium
CGGGCATCGAGCCCGACCCATCTACCGGGGCGATAATGACCCCGATTTTCCAAACCTCTACTTATGTGCAGGCCGCACCCGGCGACCACAAGGGGTACGAATACGCCCGCACCCAAAACCCAACGCGCTCGGCGTTGGAAAAAAACCTCGCCGCGCTCGAAAACGGCACAAATGCTATCTGTTTCGCCTCCGGTCTGGCGGCTCAAGATGCCGTGATGAAACTGCTAAAATCCGGCGACGAGGTGCTGGCTGTCAACGATTTGTACGGCGGCTCATACCGCCAGATGGTGCGCGTGTGGGGGCAATGGGGGTTGAAAAGCCGCTTCGTGGATATGTACAATGTCGCCAATGTGGAGCGAGAAATCAGCCCCGATACCAAACTGATTTGGATAGAAACACCCACCAACCCGATGCTCAACATCGTGGACATCGAGGCGGTGTGCGCCGTCGCCAAACGGCACAACATTTTGGTGTGCGTGGACAATACGTTTGCCTCGCCCTATCTCCAAAACCCGCTCGACTTGGGCGCGGACATCGTGCTGCATTCGGCCACCAAATACATCGGCGGCCACTCCGATGTGGTGCATGGTTGCCTGATTGTGAAGGATAAATCGCTGGCCGAGCGGCTCCATTTTTTGCAAAATGCGAGCGGCGCGGTGCCGGGGCCGCAGGATTGTTTTCTCGTGCTGCGCGGCATCAAAACTTTGCACCTGCGCGTCCAGCGGGCTTGCGAAAATGCGGCGGTCATCGCCGAATATCTGGCCGCGCACCCGAAGGTTGAAAAGGTGTATTGGCCGGGTTTTGCCCAGCACCCCAATCACGGCATCGCCAAACGGCAGATGCGGATGTTCGGCGCGATGGTTTCCTTTGATTTGAAAAACAACACGTTGGACAACGCGACGAAGGTGCTGAGCGGCACGCATTTGTTTTCGTTGGCCGAATCGCTCGGCGGCGTGGAGTCGCTCATCGGCCATCCGGCGAGCATGACGCACGCGAGCATCCCGCGCGAAGAGCGGCTGAAAGTGGGCCTCACGGATTCGCTCATCCGGCTCAGCGTCGGCGTGGAGGATGCGGATGATTTGATAGCAGATTTGGAGTCGGCGTTGGGGCTGGTTTAACAAGAAATTGCTTTTCAGATGGGTCTCGTACAGCGGCAAAGTATCAAGTATAGCGTCGTCAATGGCGTAGGGGTGCTTATTGGAGTGTTCAGCACTTTGTTCGTGTACCCGCACGCGCTGGAGGAATATGGCCTGATGCGGTTTATTCTCGATTCTTCCACGCTGGTGTATCCTTTTGTTTCGTTGGGGGTTGGTTCGCTCATCATCCGTTTTTTTCCGCGTTTTGAAGACAAAGAAAAAGGGCATCACGGTTTGTTGTTTTTTCTGGTGGCGTGGGGATTGATTGGTTATGCCGTGTTTGGGCTGCTGGCGTGGATATTCTGGAATGACATTTTGGGTTTTTACGCGGGGCGCAGCCCGTTGTTCAGCGAATACTTGTGGTTGGTGTTTCCGGTGCTGTTCATTTCGTTGTTGAACAACATTTTTCATCAATATTCTATTGGTTTTCGGCGCATCGTGGTGCCGTCGTTGTTGCTCGATTTTTCCCAAAAAATCGCGCTCCCTTTGTTGGTGTTGGCGTATTGGCAGCAATGGATTTCACTGAAAATCATGCTCTTGGGCGTGGTGGTGCATTTGGCAATGGTGACGGTGGGTTTTGTGTGGTATATCGTCACGTTGGGCGGCTGGCATTGGAAACCCGATTTTGATTTTTTCCGCCGGGGGCTGTTCCGCGAAATGCTAAACTATGCCCTGTTCGGCATCATCGGCGGTATGGGATATATGTTGATTTCAAAACTCGACACATGGCTGGTGGGTACGTTTGTGGGGTTGGAAAGCAATGGGATATATTCTATTTCGATGTTCGTATCAAGTGTGATGGATGTGCCGACGCGGGCGCTTGTGGGCATCAGTGTCCCGTTGATTGCCAAACATTGGCACGAAAAAAACATGGTCGAAATCTCCACGCTGTACCGCCAGGTTTCCATCAATTTGTTGGTGGCAGGGCTGTTCTTTTTCGGCGCGTTTTGGGTGTCGGTGGAGCCGTTTTTCCAAATCATTGTGAACGGTGAAATGCTCTCGGCGGGCAAATGGGTGATTCTGCTGCTCGGCATCGGCAAATTGGTGGACATGGCGACGGGGCTGAACAACTATGTGCTGAATTATTCCAAATTTTACCGCTATTCTTATTTGCAAATTGCGTTGCCCGCCATCTTGGGGG
The DNA here is from genome assembly GCA_964481485.1 of uncultured Saprospiraceae bacterium. Taxonomy (GTDB): domain Bacteria; phylum Bacteroidota; class Bacteroidia; order Chitinophagales; family Saprospiraceae; genus M3007. The sequence goes on from CAYZVM010000099.1 coordinate 19,961, forward strand.
TGTCGCTCGGTTTTTGGCTGGTGCCTACAATGGGCATCATCGGCGCGGCGGTCACGACGTTGTGTTCCACCGTCCTGTTCAACCTGCTCAGCCTTGGCCTCAATTGGTATTTTTTCAAGATGCAGCCTTTTTCAATCGGGGCGTTGAAGGCAGTAGGAGTAGCGTTGGCGGCATTTGCTGTGGCATGGTTGCTGCCCATGCCAACCAATCCCTGGCTGGCGGTTTTTTTGAAATCCGGCACATTTGCGGTGCTTTTTGGCGCGGCGGTGTGGAGGCTGCGCTTGTCGCCCGAGTTGAATAAGATGCTGGAAAAATGGACAGGCAGGTCTTTGTAGCCTGTTCGCCAAATATCAAGTTTGAAAAAAATCCTTGCGCATGAACTACGAACATATCACCCAACTCGCCTGCCAGGCCGTGCAGGAAACTGCCGCCTTTATCCGTGCCGAGACCGGCCAGGTGCAAGCCGGGCAGATCGAAGAAAAATTCCTCAACGGCCTCGTCAGTTATGTGGATCGCACCGCCGAAGAAATGCTCGTCAAGCGGCTTTCGCACATTTTGCCGGAGGCTGCTTTCATCACGGAAGAAGAAACGGTGGAACAACAAGCCGCTGATTTGCAGTGGATTATTGACCCGTTGGACGGCACCACGAACTTCCTCTACGGTCTGCCGCATTTTTCCATCAGCGTGGGTCTGAAAGATGGCGATACGCTCGTGTCGGGCATCGTGCATCATGTACCGCAGGACGAGATGTTCTACGCCTGGCAGGGCGGCGGCGCGTGGTGCAACGGTCGGCGTATCCACGTCAGCCAGCGCGGGGAGATGCGGCAGGCACTGATTTCGACCGGCTTTC
>CAYZVM010000100.1:0-20721 GCA_964481485.1 uncultured Saprospiraceae bacterium
GGGCATTTTTGCCGCCTCGCCGGACGGCCAAAATTATGCACAATGACATTTTCACTTCGCCCGCATATACACTTCCATTGTCACCCCCGTGAATTTGAAATTTTTGCGCAATTGGTTTTCCAAATACTGCTTGTACGAATCGCGCACATAGTTGGGATTGTTGACAAAAAAAGCAAATGACGGGAACGGCGTGGGCAACTGGGTCACATATTTGAACTTCGGGTAACGGCTGTGCACCGACGGCGGCGGGGTAGCCTCAATGGCGGCCATCATCACCTCGTTCAATTCCGAGGTTTTGATGCGGCGCATCCGATTTTCGTACACTTCCAAGCCCGCTTCCACAGCTTGAAAAATGCGCTGTTTTTCGAGGGCAGAAATAAAAAGTACTGGCACATCGTCGAACGGTGCCATCTTATTTTTGATAGCCAACTCGTAGTCGCGGGCGGTGTTGGTTCCTTTTTCCACCAAATCCCATTTGTTCACAAGTATAACTATGCCCTTGTGCCTTTTTTGGGCAAGTCGCAGAATATTAAGGTCTTGCGATTCCAATCCCTGCGTGGCATCGAGCACCAGCAAGCATACATCCGCCTCTTCCACGGCCCGGATGGCCCGCATGACGGAATAAAATTCGAGGTCTTCTTCCACCTTTGCTTTTTTGCGAATGCCCGCCGTGTCTATCAGGACAAATTCTTTTCCGAATTTATTGTAGGTCGAGTGAATCGGATCGCGCGTGGTGCCGGCAATCGGCGTCACGATGTTGCGCTCGTTGCCGAGCAGCGCGTTGATAAGGGAAGATTTGCCGACGTTGGGCCGACCGACGATAGCGAATTTTGGCAACTCCGTCTCGAATTCGGGTTCGTTTTGGATATGTTCCACCACCGCGTCCAGCAAATCGCCCGTGCCGCTGCCGCTGATGGAAGCCACAAAAAAAGTGTTTTCAAAACCCAGCCCCCAAAACTCGTTGGCCTCCAGCATATTTTTGTGGTTGTCCACTTTGTTCACCACCAAAAAAACAGGTTTGTTGCCGCGCCGGAGACTTTTAGCAATTTCCTCGTCGAGGTCGGTAATGCCCGTTTGCACGTCCACCATAAAAATAATGGCGGCGGACTCTTCAATGGCCACTTTTACTTGATTGCGAATGGCGGACTCGAACACATCGTCGGAGCCATGCACAAAACCGCCGGTGTCCACCACCGTAAAACGTTTGCCATTCCACTCACAAAAGCCGTACTTGCGGTCGCGTGTCACCCCCGAAAAGTCATCGGTGATGGCATCGCGTTGACCAACGAGACGATTGTAGAAGGTTGATTTCCCGACATTCGGGCGGCCAATGATGGCGACTATATTTCCCATTTTGTTTATTTTTGCCCGTAGCGAAAGCGCGGCAAAGGTAGTTATTTTGGATGACGGCACCCGGCCTCGGACAATAAGGCGCTGAGAAAGGAGCGCCTTGTTTTTCCAAAAGAGGTTTTTCGAGGAAAGTAAAATGTTGACTTTCAAAAATTTAATGCTGAAAAACCATCTCGCAATACCGGCTTTCTGACATTCAATACCCATTGCCCAATGTAAAATCCCCAATATCCCGCACTCCAGCATTCGCACCATTATTCCAAACCAACCCAACTCGAAGCCTGCTATGAACAAAATAATCTACCGTGATCCCAATGTCACGATTTTTCAAAGCGCTCTTTTTCAGACCAACTCCACGGTTGTCAAAACGGATGATGTCATTCTGGTGGTTGACCCCGCTTGGCTCCCCGACGAGGTGCTGGCCATCCGGCATTATGTGGACAGCATTCGGGGCGAGCGCTCGGTTTTTTTGATTTTCACCCACTCGGACTACGACCATATTATCGGCTACAAAGCTTTTGAGGCCGACAAAGTTTTTATGTCGAAAGCAATGGCAGAAAACCCAAAAAAGGAGGAGGTGCTGGAACAAGCACTTGATTTTGATGAAAAATACTACATCGAACGCTCCTACCCGGTGGTGTACCCCGAAGGTGATTTTTTGGTCTATCGCGACGGAGTGCAATACCGCCACGGACAGACCAAAATGACTTTTTACCTCACGCCTGGCCATACGGCAGATAGCATGATGGTCATCGTGTGGCAATTGGGGCTGTGCATCGCGGGCGACTACCTCTGCAACGTCGAGTTCCCTTTTATCTACCAAAGCAGCGTGGAATACGAAAAAACGCTGGAAAAACTCCCGCGCATCCACGACCGCAATTGGTTTACCCGCCTCGTGCCCGGCCACGGCGACCCAGCGCTGAGCATCAACGACTGGCTGCACCGCCGCACCGAAAGCCTCGCATACATCTATGCGCTGCGCGAAAGCATCGCCACTGGCATCACGTTCGACGAATCTTCCCTGTGGGAACGGTACCGATTCCCGCGCCTCCAGCAAAAATACCACGCCGACAATGTGGCACTCATCACCCGCGAATACGAACAGGGGCTGTGGGTTTGGAACCCCGATTTTTCGCTTGCACTGCTGGACGAAACCCCGATTGAGGTGAATCAGCAAATCATGGAGGAAGAGGGCTAATGGAAATAGATTCTGACAAAAACTTTCTCGCCGAACAAATCCTCGCCGAGCACAGCAAGGCGCAAACGATGCGCATCGTCCAATGGATTGGGCACGATGCCGACCGCTTGGAAGTGTTGATGGAAATTTTTCTGGGAAACGAATACCGCCTCACCCAGCGGGCAGCTTGGGCGGTGCGCTATGTCGGCGAAAATGCCCCCGAACTCATAGCCTCTTGGTTGCCAAAATTGGTCGCCCGATTGCGCCAGCCCGGCATCCACGATGCCGTAAAACGCAACGTGCTCAACGTGTTCGAGCCGCTCGAAATCCCTGAAAATCTGCAAGATGAACTCGCCGACCTTTGTTTCAACTATCTCGCCGACCCAAAAGAGGCTTTGGCGATTCGTTGCGCCAGCATGACCATTTTAGAAAAAATTTGCCGGAAAGTGCCGGAGTTGAAACCCGAACTCCGATTGCTCATCGAGGAACATTTTGAACACAGCACGGCAGGCTACAAAAGCCGGGCAAAAAAGATTCTGAAAAACTTAGGCTGATAAAAAGCCGTCCGCCGCTATTCCGACATATCCATCGTGTGGAACACGTTGAGCACGTCGTCGTCTTCTTCGAGGCGGTCAATCAACTTGATAACTTGCTCTGCCTCAGTGTCGCCCACTTTTTTGGTCGCGTTCGGAATCCACTCCAGCCCCGCGCTGTTCACCTCGATATTGCGGTCTTCCAGTGCTTTTTGCATGGTGCCAAAATCGTTGAAACTGGAGTACAACACCACCTCATCTTCTTCGCGTTTCATTTCTTCCAGCCCCGCGTCAATCAGTTCGAGTTCGAGTTCGTCCCAGTCGTGCCCTTCCGATTTTACTTTGAACACGCCCTTGTGGTCAAATAGAAAAACCACGCTGCCCGAAGTGCCGAGCGCGCCGCCGCAGCGGTCGAAGTGCATCCGCACATTGGCCACTGTGCGAGTGGGGTTGTCCGTGGCTGTCTCCACCATGATGGCGATGCCGTGCGGGCCTTTGCCCTCATAAAGCACTTCTTGAAAGTTCTCGGCCTCTTTACCAGAGGCTTTTTTGATGGCGCTCTCCACGTTGGATTTTGGCATATTGGCCGATTTGGCGTTCTGAATCGCCATGCGGAGCCGGGAATTGTATTCCTGATTGGGGCCGCCAGCCTTGACGGCCAGCGCGATTTCGCGCCCGATGCGCGTGAAGGTTTTGGCCATGCCGGCCCAACGTTTCATTTTACGTTCTTTCCGAAATTCAAACGCGCGTCCCATGCTTAGAGTAGTAAGGAATAAATGGTGAAAAGTGAGGATTGGAAAAAATGGGTCTTGTCAAAAAACGGCGCAAAAGTAGATATTTTGGCTACAGAAAAAAAGCGGGGCGAAAAATCAAAGCCGGGAATATTTATGGCAAAATGCCCACCTTTGCAGCGTTTTTTTAACCAAAACAAGTTTTTCGCTCATGAAAAAAGAAATTTTAGGCAGCGCCCTCGCCTTTTTACTGCTCATCGCCTCCAACGCCTGCGGACAAGTCCAAGAACCTGCACTCGACCAGAATCTGGATTCGCCCGCAGTGGATTTGGTAAAACCCCAAGCCGCTGCCGTGCAAAAAGCGCCACTGCCAGATAGCAGCGTGACAGTGTTTGACGGTGTATTGAAACTGGCAGACTGGGCCGGCGTGAAATACAACGAAGAACTCGCCAAGGCACAAACCGGCGATGTGGTGGCCGTCAAAAAACTGCTTGATTTCCACGCAACCGCAGATGGCGTGGACGCCCTCAACCACGCTGTCACCTGCCTTGAGCTTCTCCCGGTGGTTGGCGACGATAGATTCGCTTCGGCTGTGTTGGGCTGCAAACCCAAATTGAAACAACTGATTTTAGAGCGCCTCATCCTCGCGCAAGGCCGCACCAAAAAAGAACACCTCCGCAAAAGCATGACCGATTGGGCACCTTATACCTATGCATACCTCGCAGGTAAAGAAGTCCCATCTGCCGAAACCGCCCCACAACCCCAAAACGGCGACAGCAGTGTAAAACCCAATGCCATGCCGCCAGCCGCCACGCAGCCGGGTACCGAGAAAAAAGCAGGCGCACCCGCGACGAAAAAGCAGTGACAATCAGGCTTTTGAAATCGCGGTGGAGTACCGCGAAAGGCGGATATGCGTTTTCAAAAGAGTGACGGAAGTTGAATGTTGGGCACTTTTTTTTACATCCAATTTCCAACGTCCAACTTCCAATACCAACATCGAAAAAATGGCTTTCCGAATTTACACTAAAACAGGCGACAAGGGCGACACCGCTCTATTTGGCGGGCGGCGCGTGCCCAAAAGCCACCTGCGCGTGGATGCCTACGGCACCGTGGATGAGCTCAATTCTTTTGTCGGGTGGCTGCGCGATTCTGTTGAAAGTCAACACGTTCGGGAAATGTTGGAACATATCCAGCACCGGTTGTTCACCGTCGGCGCACATTTGGCTTCTGACCCGAAGAAGCACCCGCCCACGCCGGATTTGCTCCCGTCGGATATCGAATTGTTAGAAAAAGAAATGGACGCGATGGATGCCGCGCTGCCGCCACTCAAAAATTTCATCTTGCCGGGCGGCCATCCGACGGTGTCGGTCTGCCACGTCTGCCGGACGGTGTGCCGCCGCGCCGAGCGGCTGGCGGTGGCGCTCCACCAAAAAGACCCGGTGGAGGCTCTGGTGCTGCAATATCTCAATCGCCTGTCCGACTATTTTTTCATGTTGGCCCGCCAGTTAGCGCACGATTTAGGCGCAGATGAAGTGATTTGGAATCCAAGGAATGGCTAAAGTTGTTGAAAACCAATCCAACAACTTCAGCCATTCAACTTTCAACCTATTTCAATTGTACCCAGGATTTTGCTGGATCCGCCCACTTGTCAAATCGACTTCCGTCTGTGGAATGGGAAGCAACAGGTGTTTCGGCGACACGAAATTTTTACCGACGGCGGTCATCACCTGCTCGGCGCGACCCCAGCGCAGGAGGTCGAACCACCGATGCTGCTCCATCGCCAATTCTACGCGCCGTTCGCGGTAAATTCGCTCGCGCAATTGCACTTGATCCATCACCGTCACATCGGGAAGGATAAAATTGTTGGTGCCGCGCGCGCGTTTGCGCACTTGATTAAGATAGACCAATGCTTCGGCAGGTTTGTTGTTTTCGTTTAATGCCTCAGCAGCCAGCAACAAAATATCGGCGTAGCGAATGATGCGGATGTTGCCGGGACCATTGTCCTGCAAACCCGGGTGGGGAGGCACCCAGGCTTTCTGGTTGAATCGCTCGTTGATGATTTCAGGGTTGTCCTGCACCTGCGTCACACCGTCGGGTAGCACTTCGCCGACGTAGATGATAGTGGCTTCGCGGCGCGGGTCTCCGTTTTCGTAGGCTGTAACCAAGTCGTTGGAGGGACGATTGAAACCCCAGCCGAGATTGGGTACGCCGCGCACGCCCTGCACCATGTTGTAAGGTGAAGAGCCGGGGCCAGCGGCTTGTTGGGTCTGCAACGCCACCGCTTGCATTTCAAAAACGGACTCTGCTCCATTTTCGCCCACTGGCAAAAAGTTGTCCCGGTACCTGTCCAAAAGGCTGTATTTGTTGGAGTTGATGATTTCCAAACAATACTGCTCGGCTTTCGGAAAGTCTTTTTTCAACATATAGAGTTTTGCCAACAGCCCTTTGGCGGCACCTTTCGAGGCGCGTCCTTTGTCGGCGAGCGCATATCCGTCTTTTTCTGGCAATCCGGCTATTGCATCAGTCAGGTCAAGTTCGATTTGGTTGTACACTTCGGCGACGGGCTGGCGAATTTGAGCATAATATTCGTCGCCTTGCAAGGTTTTGGTTATCAAAGGCAAATCGCCAAACCACTGCACGAGCAGGAAATAAGAATAGGCCCGCAGGAACTTACATTCACCGATGAGCCGGTCTCGCTTTTGAGCATCCATCTCAATGTTGGGGATGTTTTCGATGGCAATGTTGGCTCGTGCGATAGCGCGGTAGTAGCCTTTGTACACCGGGCTGATGAAAGGATTGGTAGGGTCGAACGTGAAGTTGTCGAGGTCGTTCATCAACGGCGCGTCGTTGGGCGTGGAGCCTTTGTCGGCATCGTCGCTCAGCACGTCGGTGCAGGCGAGGTAATTGAGCCCGACGCAGTCGAAGGAGCGGAATTGCTCATATACGGCATTGACGGCCTGCTCGGCGTGTTCGGGTGTTTTGAAAAATTCCTCAAATGTCAGTTCGCCGGGCGGTTTGCGGTCGAGAAAGTCTTTTTGGCAAGCAGTGGCAGTCAAAAAGAGCAGGAGGACGGAAAGAGAAAGTTTATTTTTCATATTGAAAATCAATTTTTTGAATCAAAAAAGGATAGTGCGTTGGCAAATTAGCACACTAGCACCTTAAAATGCGACATCCAGCCCAAAGAGAAACGTTTTGCTCATGGGGTAGTTCAGATAGTCAATGCCTGCCTCGAATACCCGCGCGTTGGGGAATTCGGGCGTGAAGCCTGAGTAAGATTGTTTTGTCCAAAGGTTAGTGCCGCTCGCATACAAACGCGCACGGGTCATGCCCACGTGGGAAAGCCATTTTTTGGGAAATGAATATCCCAACACCACACTGCGCAGCCGGAAAAAACTGCCGTCTTCCAACAGAAAATCGGACATTCGGTAGTTGTGGCCACCATTGGTGACGCGCGGCACGGTCTGGCTCGGGTTGTCGGGTGTCCAGTGATTGTCGTACCAGAGAGTTTCCCAGTTGGGCGTATCGAAACGCGCCACGGCTTTGGCATTGACGACTTTGTTGCCTTTCACGCCAAAAAAATCGGCGGCGACATCGAACCCGAATATTTCAAACCCGCCTGTAAATCCATACGTCAAGGTGGGAATGGGGCTGCCCAGATAGGTGCGGTCCAACGCGCTGAGCAATCCGTCGCCGTTGAGGTCGGCAAAACGGAAATCGCCCACGGCTTCGCTGCCAAATTTGGGCAAGGTGGCCAGTTCTTCCGCATTTTGAAAAACACCCGCCACCTGATAGCCGTAAAAAGCCCCGATGGGCAAACCCACCACCGTGCGGGTGGCGAAATCGCCTTGCGCCGTGCGGCCGTCGAATATTTCAGACCTGCCTTCGTTGAGCCGCAACACATTGTTTTCCACTGGCGAAAGAATGACACCGAGATTGTAGGACACTTTTCCGCGTGTCTCGCGCCAAAGGAAGGTGAAATCCCAGCCGATGTTTTCCACTTCTGCGGAATTGACGAACGGGAAACTGCCGGAACCAACATAATCGGGAATGGGCAAGTCGCCCAAGATGTCGTAGGTAAAACGTTTGTACCAGTCAATCTCGGCGCTCAGCCGCCCGTCGAGCACGGCAACTTCCAGCCCGATGTCGGTTTGGCGGGTAGTTTCCCAGCGCACGTCGGCGTTGGCATAGTTGACCAACGTAGCCCCCGGCTGTATCGTGTCGTTGAACGCGGCGTACAATTCATCAGAGATGATGCCCAGCGACGGGTACAGTTGGATTTTGTCGTTGCCCGTGATGCCCCACGACGCACGGAGTTTCAGCCGGTCAAAAATTCTTTGGTTGTACATAAACGGCTCTTGCGCAATGTTCCAACCGACGGCCACAGAGGGGAAATAGCCCCAGCGGTTGTCGCGCGAAAAGCGGGAAGAGCCGTCGGCCCGGAAGGAGGTCGTGAACAAATACCGGTCGAACAAGGTGGCGTTTGCGCGGAACAGAAAGCTCGTCATCGCCCATTCGTTGATGGTCTCGCCGTTGGGCTGGAGGATATCGTTGATGGTATTGCGCCTGTTGAAGGTATATTCTTGCGCCGTTTGGCCAGCCAGCAGATTGAGGCGCAGGTCGCTCCATTCTTTGTTGTAATTGACGGTATTTTCCCAAAGCCACACGCGCTCTTTGGCGGTGTCGCGGGTAGTGCGTTCGAGGTTGTTCAACTGCGAGGACGACACCATGAACTCTGGCTCGAAGTAGAAAAATCGCCCGTCGTGGCGGTCGAAGCCATAGTTGGTGCGGAAAGTGAAATCTTTCAAAAACTTCACTTCGGCATACACCGTACCCACCCAACGGTTGACCGTAGAGCGGCGGTCATTTTTGTAAAACAAATCAGCAGCCGGATTGCCGATGGACTGGCCGAAAAACGTTGGGTCAGTGAAGTCGCCCGTGCTGTCGCGCTCGGCGTACACCGGCGGCATCCGGTACACCCCACCCAGTACGTTGCCGCCCACACTTTCGCCGGTAGAATTGGAATAGGCGACGTTAGTGCCAATTTTTAGGGATTTCAACACCGGGTATTCGCCGTTGAAACGCGCCGTTTTGCGGTCGTATCCCGTTTCCTCCATAATCCCGCGCTGGTTGAAATAGTTGCCGGAAAAGTTGTAGTTGAACTTTCGCCAAACGCCGTTCACGCTGAGCTGCGCGTTGGCCATAGGCGCGTCGCGGAAGATGACATCCTGCCAATCAGTGCCGACACCCAGCGACGCGGGGTCGGTGAAATAATTGCTGTTGTTCAATTCATTGTACATCTCTGCAAACTCGGCGGCATTGGCGAGCGACAGTTTTTTGGCGATTTGCTGCGTGCCATAGTAGGTACTCAAGGAGACGGTAGCCTTGCGGTCTGTGGTGCCGCGTTTGGTGGTGATGATGATGACACCATTGGCGCCCCGGTTGCCATAAATCGCTGTGGATGAGGCATCTTTGAGCACCTCGATGCTAGCGATGTCCTGGGGGTTGACGAACGATATGTCGTCGAGCAGCATCCCGTCCACCACGAACAGCGGGCTGGCATTGTTGAGCGTGCCGGTGCCTCGGATGCGGATGACCGCGCCTGCGCCCGGCTCACCGCTCGCCGGCGACACATACACGCCCGCGATTTTCCCTTGCAAGGCTTGCGCCACCGATGCCGTCGGGATGCGCTCGATGTCCTTGGCTTTCACCGTTCCGACCGCGCCCGTGAGGTCGCTTTTTTTCTGCACCCCATAGCCCACCACGACTATCTCGTTGAGCAGGCCGATGTCTTCGCCCATCTTCACATCCAACTGCGTTTGCCCGTTGAGGGGGACTTCTTTTTGTGTAAAACCTGTGTACTCGAACACCAAAACAGCGCTCGAGTCAGCCACGGTGATGGTGAAATTGCCGTCAACATCGGTCGTGGTACCATTGGCGACACCTTTTTCCTTGATGGTGACACCGATGATGGCCTCTCCATTGGCAAGGTCCGAGACGCGTCCGGTGACGCGGATTTGGGCAAATACTGCTTGTGAAAACAATAAGCCGAACAGGAGCAGCATGCCCGCCCGCTTGTTGTTGTTGAGTTTTGTAAAAATGTGCTTCATACGATTATGCGTTGTGAGCCGGAAAGATTTCCCGGCAATGGTTTACTTTTTGAGGCCGGAACAGCGTTCCGGCATACAATTTATTCTATCATTTTCACCCGTGCTTTTTTCACTTCTGCTGAATTTCCTCCCACCATTATTTCAAATTCACCCGGCTCTGCCGCAAACTTCATATCTCGTCCGTAAAAACTCAAATCCTGCTCCGTCAGCGTGAATTTCACTTCTCTCGATTCTCCCGCCTTCAACATGATTTTCTGAAAACCCTTCAATTCTTTCACGGGCCGGGTAGTAGAGGCGACGAGGTCACGCACATAAAGTTGAACGACCTCCTCCCCTGCCCTACTGCCAGTATTCGTCACGTTCACAGTGATTTGCAAATTTTTTCCTTTTTTGAAAATGGCCTTGTCGGGTTTGGGTTCGCCGTAACTGAAGGTCGTGTAACTCAAACCGAACCCGAATGGATACAGCGGCGAATTGGCCTCGTCAATGTATTTGCTCGTCCATTTCGAGTTGGGGTCAAAAGGCCGTCCCGTGTTTTTTTCATTGTAAAAAATCGGCACCTGACCGACCGAGCGCGGGAAAGTCATCGGCAGTTTGCCACTTGGGTTGTATTCGCCGAACAGCACGTCGGCGATGGCGTTGCCCGCTTCCGTGCCGAGCCACCAAGTTTCCAGAATAGCGGCGGCGCTTTCGGCGATTTTCGGAATGGCGAGCGGCCTGCCGTTCATCAACACGACCACGACGGGCTTGCCCGTTTTCACCAATTCCAACACCAAATCTTCTTGTGCGCCCGGCAAAGTGATGTCGGCACGGGCGGCAGCCTCGCCACTCATCATGGCTTTTTCACCGACGGCAATGATCACGACGTCAGCGTTTTGCGCAATGCGGAGGGCTTCAGCAAAACCAGATTTGTCCGTGCTTTCGACTTCGCAGCCTTTGGCATGAGTGAAGATTGCCGCCCGAAGGTTGGCAATACCTTCTCGCAAACTTACGCAATCGTTCGCATTGCCCGCGCCGTTCCAGTTGCCAATAAGTTCGCTTTTGTTGTCGGCCAGCGGGCCGATGAGGGCAATTTTTTGGTTGCGGTTGAGCGGCAAAAGATTTTTTTCGTTTTTCAACAAAACGATGCTTTTGCGCGACACATCGCGGGCGGCGGCGCGGTGTTCGGGGCTGAGCAAGGTGGCGTTTTGACGGGCTTCGTCGCAGAATTTGTAGGGGTCTTCGAACAAACCCAAGTCGAATTTCAGCCATAAAATTCTTCTCACTGCCTCGTCAATATCGGCCATTTTGACTTTACCTTCTTCTACAGATTTTTTCAAAAAACGCTGAAAAACAGCACCTTGCATATCCATGTCTACGCCAGCGTTGAGGGCGAGTTCGCCGGCTTCCTTGTCGTTGGCCACCACGCCGTGATTGACCATTTCGTTGATGCTCGTGTAGTCTGTGACCACAAAGCCCCGAAATCCCCACTCTTTGCGGAGGATGTCGGTCAGTAGGTGTTTGTTTCCTGTGGCAGGTACGCCGTCGTAGTCGTTGAAAGAGGTCATCACCGTCGCCGCGCCCGCCCGAACGGCGGCCTCGTAAGGCGGCAGGTAGAATTCGCGGAAGTAGCGTTCGCTCATGTCCACCGTGTTGTAGTCGCGCCCGGCGATGGGGGCACCGTAGCCAGCGAAGTGTTTGACGCAGGCGAGCATGGCATCGGTGTCGCCGATTTTTTTGCCTTGAATGCCGCGCACCCGTGCTTCGGCGATGCGGCTGCCGAGGTATGGGTCTTCGCCCGCGCCTTCCATGACGCGACCCCAGCGAGGCTCGCGCGAGATGTCCACCATGGGGGCAAAAGTCCAATTCAGGCCAGCGGCAGCGGCTTCGGCGGAAGAAACGCGGGCGGATTTTTCAATGGCTGCCAAATCCCAACTCGCTGCTTCGCCGAGCGGAATGGGGAAAATGGTTTTGTAGCCGTGAATCACATCGAAACCAAAGAGAAGCGGAATTTTCAGGCGGGTTTCTTCGACGGCAACTCGTTGTAAATCACGCACAAAGCCGACGGTGTGGCTGTTGAACAGGTTGCCACAAGCGCCGGAGCGGATGTCGTTTTTGTAACCTTCTCGAATCGTCGGCCCGGTGCTGCCCCAGTCGGTGGTGTAGAGGGTGAGTTGGCCGATTTTTTCATCGAGCGTCATTTTGGCGAGCAAATCATTCGCGCGTCGTTCGGCAGCTGCGGAAGGGCGGTAGATTTGAGCCTGTATCGTGTTGAAATACAGAAAGTTTAGGAAAAAAAGGAGGTATATGAGTTTTCTCATTTTGAAGAACTGCTTGGCAGCGATTTTGAGTTTTTGATTTTGTCTATCACCTCGGTTTCAAATGCTTGTCGCATTTTGATTCGGTCATCTTCGTCGTCGCAAATTGTCTCGCAAGTGAGTACGGAAACAACGATTGAACTGTCGTTCAGGGTTGTTATCATCACATCGTAACGCGGAAATCGGGGACACGCTTCAGTTTTAATTCTAATGGTTATCGTGTCGGGATTTGAATTTGAAAATCCTGCGTAAGAGAATAACAAGTCCTCCTTAGGTAATTTCTGCAAGCCTTTTTCAAAATCATTTTTTGACATTTCCAGCAAGTATGGCCTGTCATAAGCAACTATTACGTCAGCTCTGCTTGTGGCCGCAAATGCGAACACGCTAATCGTCAGTGGCAAAACGGGGTTGACTTTTAATAGCGAATCAGGTGGGGGGCGGTTGCAAAATTTGAGCGCCAAGGGCAGTACTGACAAAGCCAGCAAATCCGAATAATCCACCACCCGGCCTATTTGCCACATCCCCAACCCGTTCCAACCGTCAATTAAAAACTGGCTGAAAGGCGATTTCCAAAAAATAAAAAACGCGGCGACAAGTATGAAAATCAAGCGTTTGTGTTTTGGGAAAAGCGCCGTCCAAAAAATCGGGAATACGAATAGCCCTGCAAAATCCGAGAGTTTTCCCGTGAACCAATTACCGTATTCAGCCTTCCAAACCCAGTCGTTCAGCAGCAGCAGCGCCAGCCCTACGAGGAAAGCGGGCGTGGTCAATAAATCAAGACGCTGGCTGCGGTTTTGCATTTTTGAAAGTTTGATGCCTGAACTGTATTTTTGTCCAATCAAAAAAATTTGCACACCATGAAAGACGAAGTTTTGACTACCAGCCGCCCGATGACTGTCGAGGAATATATCGAGTTTGAGGAACGCTCCGAAATCCGCCATGAATTCATCAATGGAAACCTTATACCTATGCCCGGAACTACAGTTGACCCCAATGACATTTGCTTCAATCTCAAAGCAGCGTTGAAACAACTCCTCAAAAATTTGCGCGTCCAAACGGAAAATGTCAAAGCACAAATTAGCTCCGAAAGAGATTATACCTACCCCGATGTAATTGTAACTTCCGACCCACGCGACGCTGACAACCAGTACATCATCCAGCACCCTTCTGTTATCTTTGAAGTCATGTCCAAAAGTTCGCGGATTTACGACTCTGCCGATAAATTCATTCTTTACAAAAACATCGAATCACTCCAAAACTATATCCTCGTTGACTCTGAAAAAATCTTCGTCGAAGTCCGTGTCAAGTTGGAAAACGGCGATTGGGAAGCCTCCACTTTTATGCAATCCGACGAGCGTTTTGCTGTGCCTGCTCTGGGGGTTGAGTTGGAGTTATCGGCTGTTTATGAGGGAGTTAGTTTTCAGAAGTGACACTTTTAAAAAAGTGTCACTTCTTAGCCTTGCTTTGACTAAAAAGCCACTCCAACACCGCCGGATTGTAGTACGTCACGTCCCACACATTGTGCCCCAAAGTCGAATATTCCGTGTACTGCACTTTGCTGCCTACCTTTTTCAGAGCCTCCACTATTTCCCAAGAAAAACGGGGATACACCGCCTCGTCCAATCGCCCGTGAAACACCCATAGCGGAATGTCTTTGATACGCTCTACGCCTTTCGGATCCCCGCCGCCGCAAATCGGCATCCCGGCAGCAAACAAATCGGGACGGCGCATCAAAACATCAAAAGTGCCGAAGCCGCCCATGCTCAAACCCGTGATATACACGCGGTTGCGGTCAATATCAGGGTGTTCCTGTAAAGTTTTTTCTATCAATTCAATGACCATGCGACCCTGCACGGTCGGTTTTTTTTCATCAAAAACAAGTTTCGGGTCACGCGAAGAACCGCCCCAACGCTCATTGGGCGGGCACTGTGGCACAAGCAGGTAGCAGGGGTGTTTTTGGCGCATCTCTTTTTCTACAAAAGCGTAGACACCGTTTTTCATTTGAGATGAATTGTCCACGCCGCGCTCGCCAGAACCATGTAGGAAAATCACCAAAGGGTAGAGTTTGGAGTTTGATCCCGATGCCTCGGGATGGAGTTTGGAGACGGGCTCCATCAGTTGATAAGGCAATTTATTCCCCGCCGCGTCTTTGTAATCTAGTCTTTTGAAAAAACTGTTGTTGTCCACAGGCACATTGGGGTTGGGCTTGGCCTTTTCGCCGTCAGCCCAAGAAATTCCTTTCGCAAGTTTTTGATAATCAACTTTATCGAGCCAACCACCAGTAAATCCCGCACGTTTCAAACCTTGCACGATGTAAGGATTTTTTTTCATCAAATCCCACAGCAGGCCGCTGCGGTAGTTTTCAATCATCAGCACAATAGGGCCTTGGTCAATGCCGAGTTGGTCGCGGTCAACCCAGAACGGGTAGCCGGGTTGGGCGTTCGGCGACTTGGCGAGGTCAGTGAAAGTTTCATTGTAGCCGTCGAAAAAACCGTAAGGCCCCACCGGCCAGCGATTCCACATCGCCTCGGCGGTGGGCAACACAACTTCGGGCGCAAATGGCATGGAAGCGAGCGCCGCCGTAGGCGCAATGGTGCCGTCGTCATCGAGGTAATCAATCGCCACGCCGCGCGCGCCGTAGCCGGGGCAAAAGATGCGTTTGCCGTTGTGTTCCATCTCGGCATCGGGGCCGTCGCCAGCCGTGAGCCCCCAGATATTTTCGCCGTAACCTTTAAATTTCAATGGGTTGTCCACGCAATGTTGGCGGTTGGCGAGGGTGGCTCGGCGGCTGTTTTCAAAATAATCGAAACCCGCTTTTTCCATGTACGGATCCTGAATTCCTTTGAAATCTATCCAAACGTGGCTGTATTGGTGGCCGAACAAAGGGCCAAAATTCACCATGTCCTGCCCTTTGAATTCGGTGCGGTAGTAAGACTGGCACCATGCGTCCCAGCCCGCGGCTGGAATCGGGTGCGTCGGCGAACCGAGCGCCATGATGACGAGAATCATGGCTTCGTTGTAGCCGCGCCATTCGGCGGGCAAAAAGCCTTTTTCGGGAAACCAGCCCATGCTCATGCGGCTGTGTTCGTTGAGGCACCAATCGAACTCGACGCGGCGAAAAAGGAAGTCGGCGAGCCCGCGGATTTCCTTTTCTGTCGGGCTATTTTGGTCAAAATAACTCATGCACGACAACACGCCCGCCATCAGCAAGCCCGTGTCAATGCTGGAGAGTTCGACCGTTTTAAAACGAAGCGCGTCATGGTTGTTGAGAAAATGGTAGTACCAGCCGCGATAACCGGCTGTGCCGGAGGTTTCCGGCCCTTGCGGCAAATTTTTCAAAAATTGGAGTGTTTTCAACACGCGCTCGGCGGCCTGTACGCGGGTTATCCAGCCGCGCTCGGCGCCGACGAGGTAGGCGGAAAGACCAAAACCTGTGGCAGCGATGCTCGAAAAGTCGTCGCGCGGATAACGGTCGGGGACTTGAAAAGTAGCTTTGTGCGCCAACTCCCAGAAGTAGAGGAAGTGGCGGCGCTGCATTTCATCGAGAGAAAAAGGCGGCTTTGCAGCCGGTGCGGGGACAGCCGTTTGCTGGGCAGTGATAGCCTTGTGAAAGACAAACAGGAGACAAAAGAGCAAGAGGGCTGTGCGCATGAAAAGCAGAAATAATTTTGGAAAGAAATGCTTGTGCAGGATAAAATTACAGCGATAGCCCATTTTACTGCCAAAAAGCCACCTCACCAAAACTACGCCACGCATTAAAAAAACACAACTTGCCCATTTTGTACTATTTGTGCGCTGCCAACACCGCCAAAACCGCGAAAAATCACCACTTCACCAACTTGGTCTGCCACTGCCCGGCATCGCCCGATTTTATACTTGCCAAATAAACACCCGCAGGCCAGCCACTCATATCAATAGGTGTCACCGCATCGGCGGATTCAAGTTGCAATACAACCCGGCCAGCCGCATCGGTCACGGTGATATTGACCGTGCATTCTTCGCACTCTTGCATATAAAGGGTGGCTGATTCCCGCGCGGGATTGGGATAAAGTAAAAAGATGGGTTGGACACCGGAAAGACGCACCGGAGCGATTCGGGAATAAGAAGATTTGCCGTCGTGGTCTATTTGCCGCAGGCGATAGTACAGCACCGGCACGTTGATTTTGGCGACATTCAAATCGTCGAAATAGTACGGTTGAGGGATTTGGGTGGTGCCACGACCTGCCACAAAACCAATTTTTTCAAAAGCAGCACCGTCCAACGAGCGCTGTACATCGAAGCCCGCATTGTTCTGTTCGGCGGCGGTCGTCCAAGTGAGCCGCACTTTATCGGTCATCCATTTTGCTGTAAAATCGAGCCATTCGACGGGTAGGATGGACAATGGCGCGTTGGTGAGCGCGAATCCGCCGGCCATGCCGGTGAAAGTTGCTTTGTAACTCCGATATAGGTCGGCATTGGAAGCTGGGCCAAACACAGCGTACACGACGGATTCGTTGATGAAGGCTGTGCTGGCATCGGCGGCAGAAATGGGGGTGCTGCTGGTGATGATGTTCAGTGTGCTGGTTTCCGCACCCCACACGGACACTTCGTTTTCGGCATAGTATAAAGTGAGGTCAAAAGTGGAGGCAGGGTTGTCGGAGGTCACCAAAAATGTTTTGTCGGAAATAAAATAGCCCGGCAGCCACGGCACGGACTGGCGGCCTGTACCCGAGCGGTCAATCTCCACGTTGACGCAATCGGGGTCGGGGCCGGCGGTGTGCTGGATGGCAAGCACAAATTCATTTTGAGCATCTTTGAAATAGGCGGTCTGACCCGATTTGAGGTTGGTGTTGGCCTCGTCTTGAAGGGTGATTGCTATTTCGGAACCTTTGTAGAGGCGGACGTTGGGGCGGTTCGACGGATAAATCCAATTGCTTTCAGGCAAGGCACAACCCGAGCCAGCATTGGCCTCGTCGTAAATAGTGACGGCACCGCTACTCGTCCGCACGAAATCATTGCCCGACGTAGAGGAGTTGTCATAGCAAAATTCGATACGCACGTTAGAACTGCCATTCCACACGAAATTTTGTGTAAAATTGAATTTGTTCCAACTCAAACTCGTCGTGTGGCTCGCGCTGTACACGGTCGTAAACCCATTGTTTTCAAACTCCCCTCCACTAGCAGGTGTACCCGTCGTGTGTTTCATCTTGATAGTAAAACCGTTGTACGGTTGGGTAGAACTTTTTGATGCAACATCGAGCGCCAGCCCGTTTATGATATCGTTGGCGGCGAAACCCGCCGCGGAGAGCTCGGAAGCGCCCAGCACAATTTGTGCGCGGCAATCCTGAAATGCGCCGTGAAATGGGGCGTAAATATTGCCCACGTTGCCATTGCCGACTTGCCCAAACTGGTAAAACCCCGTCACGGGATTGATATCGTCGCTGTGGAGTGTGATGGTGGTGGTGTTTTGCTCGCCCGCGTTGCCGCCGCTGATTTCCAATTCAATGGTTTCGCTGCCTTCCACATGAGCGTCATTCCAAATACGGGCAATCAAGTTTTGGGTTTCGGTAGTGGTGCCGCCCGAAAATGTAACAGTGCCGTTCGGGATGTCAAAATCCAGCCCTTCTATGGCCGTGCCGCCAGTGGCCGACACCGAGACGCTGCCGCCAGCAGTACCGGAAAAAGTCACCGGAATCAATAGTTCAGAATAATTCATCTCGCACTCTGGGTCGCCAGACGACAACAAGGTGGCACTCATGCCTTCTGCCGCGCTGTACGCCGTGGCTTCGAAATTGACCCCGCAAATGGACAAACAACTGATGCCTATCAAAAAAGAATTGACCTGGCTTACGGACTGTGCAGACCATACATCCGTATCGTTGACAGAAGGCGACATGATGGTGCCAGAGCCGCCGGGGTCGTGCGAGCAACTAAAGTTGTGGCCTATTTCATGGGAAGTCAGCACCCGGAGTTGCCAGCCCGTGCCGCCGGGATTGGAGCCGGTATAATCCTCCAAAAGGTGATAGCGGTTGTTGCCACAGACTGCATTTACGGTGTATGCGATTCCTATCACGCCGCATCCCGCCGTGGCAGTGCAAATATTGCGTGTCACCCACAGCTGCGCTAAATCAAACGCAATTCCGAAATTGCCAGCATTGCCCCAAGTCCTGAAGTTTGGCAGCAAAATATCTGCATCGGTGGTCGAAGTAAGAGCCACATCAAGCGAAGATGTAGATGTGCTCGAAACGTATTGAGTAACAATGAGAAAATAAAGTTCGTCGGCAAATGGGTCGTCGTAATCGGTGGCGACTTCGTTCATCACGCCGATGTTGTGTATCTCCACGCCGACTGCCGTGAGATAGCGTGAGAACATCCCAAAATCAGAAGCAATCGCAAGTTCAATGTGTTTGCAATCGCCGACCTGCCTTTCGGAAATCTGCTCTTCTTTTTTTTCAAAAACTTCCGTCGTGCCACAGCCGAGCGCAGGGTTGGGCAACACATCGCTCGTGCGGTACACGATGAACCTATCGGGCGCAGCACCCGGCAGCAAATCGCTCAACGGCTCGATGAACCAAATTCCGTCGGGCATGTGGATACTGCCAAAAATGAAGTTTTCGGTCACTGTCAGGCTCACGAGCGAAGGCGCGATTCCGAGCAATTGGCCTTTCCAGGTGATGTCGCCGGAGCCGGGCGAATCCGCGACATGAATCCCGTCGTCCACCCGGAGCCGGTACGACGAAGCAACCAACCCGCGCTGTCGGACGGCGATTTGCCAAGTGCCGATTCCGGGCAGTTGGAGCGCAAATTGTTTTTCATCGCCGGGCTGAAGGTTGGCCCGCAGGTGCGCGTGAAGATGGGCCGATGGGATGTCGAAAACATGAAAGCTTGCCAGCGTGGCTGCAAGATTGGGGTCGGCGGGCGCGGCGACAGGTACTCCTTCAAAAACAGGCGCGGTTTGTTGAGCAGAAAGTGAAAGGGCGAAAAAGGACAGGAAGCAGAGGGAAAGGCAGGATAAATTTTTCATGGTTGGCGGAGATTGATGAGTAAAGAGGCGAAAGATGCAAGACTTTTCCTTTTCCAATGCTGATTTTACTGAAATTTAATTCAAAACCGGAGAACGCCTAGTATAGGAAAAAATGGGTCATACCGGCTGCCCGATATGACCCATAAGATGAAAATGTAGAAAAAACGGTGCGCCTAAATTTGGTCACCGTGCCATGTGGATTCGCATTATTGCTTCACAAACTTGGCGTTCCCAACAAGCGCACCTTGCTCGGTGAAGCCAGTCAGCGTGTACATACCTGCTGGCAAACGGGCGATGTCAATATCGGTGCGCGTGTCATTGGAAGTAGAAATGGTCGCCACGCGCTGGCCGAACGCATTGAAAATATCCAAACGAGTCACGTCCTCGAAGTTTTCCACCCAGAGTTTGTCCGTTGCCGGATTGGGCATGATGCGCATGGGCGCCACTTTTGGGGAGAATGTGCTGACATCCACGCCACATTCGCCCGCGCCAATCACGATTTCGTCAAAATAGGACGTTACGTCTGTACCTGTGGCATCTATGCCGAGGTCAAAGAAGAGCGTGAGGCGGTGGTATTCGCCATTGTCGGGTGCGGCAGAAAAATCAATCGTGAGCTCTTCCCATTCATTGATTTTAGTATTCGGGGCAGTCAGTTCAATTGCTGAGGCGCCTGTGGCCGAGCCCTCCAGTTTCAAGCCCAAGTTGCCGATGTGGTCCATGAGCACCTTCGCGCTAATTTGTTTCACACCTTGAAAATCTATGGCAGATTCGAGGTTTGGGTTGGTGTATATTCCTGCAAATGGCGCTGCGTCAGAGGCTTTCACGAATTTGCCCACTTTGCCCGATGTGTTGATGCCAGCCGGGTTCGGGTTGTCCACTATCTCAAATTGGTAGCCTTCGGTTTCTAAGTGCCCGTTGGCAAAATACGTCCAGCTTTCTATGAGACTGGGCGTTTCGTGGTCGGCCACGCAGCCGTTGTAGCCGGCGCGCTGCCATTTAACATTGTCAAAATAATAAGTGCCGCCTCCAGTCGGGCTGAGTACGTTAGTGAAAATGACCAATTGTTTGTTGACCGTTCCGAGTGCTTGGCTGAAGTCAATGTCAAACTTGTACCAAGTGTTGGCCTCCGTGAGTGTGTCGAAAATTTCGACTGCCGGGCCAGGGCCTTGCAGTTTGAACAAGAACGGCACATTGGCCGTCGGCGAATAAACCTGCAAGGAAAGGTGGTTGTACAGCGAAAGGTCGGGCGGGGTATCAAACTCAAAACCGATGCCTGCGAACTCCGTCCCTGCACCTGCCGGGTCGTTGTATTCGCCCACTCGGAGCGAGCCGTTGTCGGGTGTGAGGTGCGGGTTGTTCACCACTGAAATGTCGCTCGCGCCATAAAAAATCTGCGTGTAATTGCGCTGGCATTCGTAATCGTCAATGATGTTCGGAATTGGCACTGTGCCAGCGCAGGGGTCTATCGTGAGCGCCGATTGGCGTAGGTTGTCAATGCACCATGATTCGCCCGACGCGACAAC
>CAYZVM010000101.1:0-20559 GCA_964481485.1 uncultured Saprospiraceae bacterium
GGGCGGAAAGAAATCACATCAAATTGATAAGTTATTGTTTACCCGTTCCTTAGTTTTCCATCTTCATCTTTTTAAATTTGCCCTAAAAAAACGCGACATGGCGCACAAAGCCACCCAAACAAAACACCCCTCCCCTGCGCTCCGCGAAAAAGCCGCCCACATCCAGCAAATCCTCGACGCGCTCTACCCCGAAACGCCCATCCCGCTTTGCCACGACGATGCTTACACCCTGCTCGTCGCCGTCGTCCTTTCCGCCCAATGCACTGACGAGCGCGTCAACCAAATCACGCCCCTCCTCTTCGCCCGCGCCGACAACCCCGCCGACATGGCAAAATTGCCAGTCGAGGAAATCCGCGAAATCATAAAACCTTGCGGCCTTTCGCCTGCCAAGTCGAAGGCAATCAGCGGGTTGTCAAAAATTATCATGGAAAAACATGGCGGGCAGGTGCCGGAAAGTTTTGAAGAATTGGAAAAACTGCCCGGCGTGGGCCATAAAACCGCCTCAGTGGTGATGTCGCAGGCATTCGGGCACCCGGCATTTCCGGTGGACACACATATTCACCGTTTGGCGGCGCGGTGGGGATTGAGTTCGGGGAAAAATGTGGAGCAAACCGAGCGCGATTTGAAAGCCATTTTTCCGGAAAACACATGGAACAAACTGCATTTGCAAATCATCTATTTTGGTCGACAATACTGCCCGGCGCGAGGACACAAGGTAGAGGATTGCCCCATTTGTTCGTTGTTCGTTGCTGGTTGATAGTTGCCGGTTGTTTGTTGCTCGTTCGTAGCGTTGACAGATTTTACAAACAACGAACAACTATCAACTATCAACAATTACTGGCATCTATGTTTGGCCGCTTTTACGATTTCTTTGGTGAATATGATTTGCGGCTCAATTGCCTTGTACTCAGGCCGTTCCAAACTTTGGTCCAAAGATTTTTCCACTTCTTCAAATTGCCCTTTGCTGATAGCCAGTTCGTAATTGAACATATTTTCACGCTGAAACTGCCTGAATGCGACTGCCTGCGGGTCTTTGGGCTGCAACTTCACATAAACGAAACAGAGCACCAGCGCGGTGACGAACCCAGCCATGCCGGACAACATCAGCATCTTGAACCCAAACCCGCCTTTTTGTATGCGCAGGATTTCGTAGTCATGTTGTAGGCGGTGGTTTTCCTCGCGGAGTTCTTTGTTCTGGTCAAATTGGGCCGACCAGCCTTCCTCATACTTTGCGGCCTTGCGCTCCAATTCGATGAAAGCCATTTCGAGTGCCTCGATGCGCTTTTTTTGCTCGTCGAGCAACCGTTCATTATTTTCGTTGTTGGAAGGGTCTTGTTTCATTTTGAGTTGCTTTTGCTTCGCAAATTTACGCGATGCCGATTACCATAATGACGAATAACGCAATGACAAACAAAGTTGACATACTTGCTATTGGCATCCACCCCGACGATGTGGAATTGTGCGCCTCCGGCACGCTGCTCCACCACGCGGCTTTAGGAAAAACTTTTGGAATCCTGGATCTCAGCCGAGGAGAACTGGGCACACGCGGCACGGCCGAAATCCGGCTCCAAGAGGCCGCCAACGCTGCCAAAATCCTCGGCGCGGCTTTCCGCGAAACGCTCGATATCCCCGACGGTTTTTTTGTGCACACGCCCGAAAATTGGCTCAAAATCGTGCGCGTTATTCGTGCCTGCCGACCCGACATCGTGCTGTGCAATGCTCCTGACGACCGCCACCCCGACCACGGGCGGGCTGCAAAAATGACAGCCGACGCTTGTTTTTATTCAGGTTTGGAAAAAATACAAACCTTTGACAATGAAGGGGAAAAACAGGAAAAATGGCGTCCCAAAACGGTGTATCACTACATTCAGGACAAACAACTGACCCCGGATTTTGCGGTGGACATCACGCCGTATTTTCAGAAAAAAATGGACTCCATCATGGCTTTCCGTTCACAGTTTTACGATCCCAACAGCGACGCGCCCGACACGCCAATTTCTGGGCAAGATTTTCTTGATTTTATGGGTGCCAAGATGCGGGTGTTCGGCAGGCCTATTGCTGCGGAGTATGCGGAAGGTTTTCTGTTTTCGCGAACACCTGGTGTGACAAATTTGTTTGATTTGACTTGATAGCTTGGCATCTCGCAGGTAATCACTACGTTTGCTTCCGTTTACAAAATAACTATGCGATGAAAAATTTACGAACACTATTTGCTATTTCGTTTTCGCTCATGCTGCTTGCTATGAGCAGTTGCGCCAGTGCTTCCAAACAATTTTCCCGCAGACTGCGCGGCACTTGGAATATAGTCAATTACGACGTGCAGCGCCCCGACGTGCGGGCCGCCGCCATGCCCAATTATGGCACGATTACTTTCAACAAAAACGGGACGGGCATCCTCAATGCCACCAATATGTTCCTCGACATTGCCCGGCGCGGCAACCATAACTTTGAGTGGAACAACACGGAAAACACGGTGGTCATTCGGAGCAACAATTCCGAATTCGCAAAATCGTGGATAGTGATGACCAACAAAAAAGGCCAGCAAATCTGGAAATCAACCGATGGCGCCAACGCCGTCCAAACCCTTGAACTGCGGCGCTAAATGCCTGTTTTTCAGATAAATCAACGCACGCATCAAAATGAAAATACGACACATCGCAACCGCGGCACTTCTCATTTGCTGCTATTCCACCGCATCCGCACAAGTCCGCATCGGCCTAAAAGCCGGGCTGAACATGGCACAGGTCTCGTTCAGCGAAGACATTTTAGATGCTTGGGAAAATGAAGATACGTTGTTTGGATTAGAGTATAGAATGCTACCTGCGTTTCACGTTGGGATACACGCTGAATTTGATTTTACGTCTAAATTTGGTATGGGCATTGGACTACAGATGAGCGGCAAGGGCTATCGTTCTGGAGGGGAATTAAGCATCAATTTTCCGATGAAAAAGGATTTAACTTACTCTCTAAAGTCAACCCCCCTCTATTTGCAGGCTCCCATCGGTCTCTATTTTCGCTCGCAACATTTTTTTGCATCAGCTGGTGGTTATATTGGATTGGGCTTGAGTGGCGAAAACAAAACTAAGACCAAGGGCGATGATGCTGAGATAACAAACGAATTCGAACTCGAATTCACGAACGAATACGACCCGCTTATAGAAGACAACCCTGCGGCCAATTACAGCCCGCTCGACTATGGCGCGAGTGTGGAATTGGGCTATGAAATCGGCAGGATCCGCGTTTCCGCATCTTATCAGGTTGGTCTATCCAACACGTTTTCAAAAGATTATGTTGATTTTGTAAAGCGTGTGTCGAATATGGACATACAAGGCAGACATCGCGTCATTGGGGTGTCGGTAGCTTATTTGTTTGGTGGCGGCATAGAGTGAAAATGTTGAACATGGCTCAGGTATTTGAACGCAAGCCCGTCCCGTATATGTCATATTTACGGGACGGGCTTGTGTTTTGACAATACTTTTAACAATCTCAATTGCCCGTCAGTACCAATTTTTTGCTGCCCAAAAACCGCCCTTCCTGCCACATTTCCAGCCAATAAAACCCCGACGGCAAGTCCCGCATTTCCAGCCGTGCCGGGTGCTTTTGCTCCTGCCAATGCCGAAGGGCCGCACCTTGCGCGTTGCGCAGCACAAAGTCCAAATTTTCGTGGCCGCACTCCGGGCAGTCCGCCAGCACGAAGTCTCCGGCGGGATTCGGCTGTATTTTCCAAGTCGGCAAAAAAGCCGGTTGCTGGACGGAAGTAGCCAATTGCACCAGCACGTTTTCCACAATGGGGCAGCCGGTGGCGGGCGTGACGGTCACGGTGTATTCGCCAGCTTGTGTGACGGTTATGCTCGGCGTGGTCGCGCCGCTTGACCAGAGGTACGATGCGTTTGCGGGTACGGAAGCATCCAGCAGGATGCTTTGGCCCGACGGCAAGTTGACGACCTCGGGCAGGTTGGTGGTGGCGACGAGCGCGCCGTCGTCGTTCCACTGTTTGATTTGCTCAACGGCGGGTTTTACCAAACTAAAAACATCGGGGCAAGGGTGCGCAATGTCGGGATGGAGCGTAAACGCGACGGTGATTTTGAACGTGTTGCCAGCAGCGAAGTTGATGGGGCCGTGGGAGCTTATCATGCGCCGGTCGGCGATACCGGTAAGGTTTTCAGAACACATAGACCAACCATTCGGGTCTGGCGGATTGTCGGGAAAAACATGGTTGGTAAAATTAGTGCTTCCCAGATTGTAGCCTACGCCGCCGGTTGTAAGCGTTGTGCCGTCTTTCCATTTGCTTTGCAGATAGTGGTAGAACTCAATTGGAAGATCTGGTTCTTGGGTTCCGGGAAGCGAATTGCCAACTGAGCCATTGTTGAAATACATAGAACGGTCGAGCGATTGATTCAAAAAAGCTGCCGTTTGTACGGGGATTTCTTCGCCAAAGCCGGGTATGCCGGGGTTGCAATCAGTGTCCAAGGCATCTTGGTTGTAAACGTAAAAAGCGTTTGCATCTGGCATGGTTCCTAAATAATCATCGTGATAACACCCCAAATCAAAATCTGTGAAAAAGCCCATATAAGTGTCATGGTAATTTGTCGCGGAACGGTTAATTACCTCAAAATCAACAAATAACGACTTGTCAACCGAGCCGTTTTGTGGGCAGTCGAATGTGTATGCCGATATGAGCAAGTCCACGCCGATGACTCTCCCATTTGTCCGTTTGTGCTCCACGCTGTCGGTCAACATCCACCAAGCCATTTGGTCGCCTTTGATGAGCGGGTAGTCACCATTATAAATATTGTAAATGCCGTCGCCGTTGGCATCCTCGAATGGGGCGGGGAATAACGAAGGGTCGGTTCCCACCGGTGTAAAATCGAGGTTGAATAGGAGGTGTGGGT
Source organism: uncultured Saprospiraceae bacterium (assembly GCA_964481485.1). GTDB lineage: Bacteria > Bacteroidota > Bacteroidia > Chitinophagales > Saprospiraceae > M3007. Next base: position 4,893 of record CAYZVM010000101.1, read on the forward strand.
TGCCTTTAGCGGGCCAAGTGAGCAGGTCGAAAGGAACGGGCGCATCCAATATTTGATCCATGCCAAAATCGCGGCGCAAGTCGGCTATTTCTTCCCGGCTTATTTTCCACACCTGATCCAGATCGGGCTTTTTGCCGTTGGTCAGACCCGGTTCATAATCCCGATCATTGACAGGCGCATAATCGGCGGCGGCGATATGCAGGTTGTCATTATCATCCAAACCGCCAATCCAAGGCGCGAAAGAGAGGATAGCGGCAGCGCTATCGGCCGGAGAAATAAGTGTCGCGTCGCTTCCATCGAAAAAAAGCGAGGGAGAAGCTGCGAGCGTGGCTTGGATGCCGTTCGTTTTGAGTCGCCGATTAGCGATGAAAACTTCTTCGGGGTCGGTAGTATGCCCCTCTCCATTTGTCTTAATAAGTTTGAAATTGTTGGGCCCCATGCCCCGGCCCGCCAAAACGTACCCCCCGTCGTCGTCTTGCAATACGTTGACCCCAGTGCCATTGCCGTATTCCTTTTTCCAAATTTGTGTGCCGTCAGAAGTTGTTGTGGCCAATATAATATCCGAAAACTCCGACACCCCAGTTACGGCATAGCCGCCGCCAGCAGTCGGAACAACATCCCAATATTCATGGTCCGATGTCTCTCTTTTCCAGATTTCCGAGCCGTTGAAATCAAGTTTCATTAAAACAGCCTTATTATCTGCAGAACGCCCGCAGCCGATAAATCCGTCGGAAAGAACCTTGAGCGCACGAAATATGGCAGGGTGATTTTGTGACCAAACTTGATTCCCGCTTTCGTCCAAAGCCATGACCGCGTTGGCCTCATTGGCAAGAATCAAAAGGTTGTTGTGCCAAAGAGCCGTCTTCACAGGGGCGTTCAATGGCCGCACCCATTCCTCGCTGAAACCTGTTGTTTGCGCATATTTCAGTTTGCGATAAAACTGTCTCCCAAAAACAACAATCGTGCTGTCGCTGGTTTCTACGACGCTCAATCTCGGGCCTGAGCCAATTGACCCCAACGAGTCTGCGCACACAAATTGGTTGACAAATCCGACTCCCGGCCTGTATTCTTCCAAAGTGTATGTTGTTGAGGTGCTTCCTTGTCGCCAGGCTACCAAAAAATAAGGATGCCCTGTGACAGGTGAATACTTTTTTATCACGGACGTCCAATATCGGAATATGAAGATTGGTTGGGCTTGGTCAAAATGACCAGTGACGGCTCCCAATTTGTCCATTTGGAAAAAATCGCGGTGTGAATGCAGAAAATAAGCCTCTCCATCTGTGGAAAGGTGGGTGTAATCTGCATTGAACGGAATAGAAGGCAATCTTTTGTGCCAAACATTCTGGGCGAACGAAGAAAAGTTTGTTGCCAACAGGCAACCAAGTAGTAAAAATGTCTTTTGCATAATGGAGATTTTTCCCAAAAATACTCCCTTTCCATTCCAAGCAGCAAATCAACTTTTCCCATAAGTCAGGTTTCCGAAGCCCTCAAATTATCTACTAAATCAACGCCGCAACAACTCCCAATCCCCTTTGCCCTCCAGCCAGTCCACATACTCCACAGAGCCGAGCCGGAACTTGAACGGCACGGCGCTGTTTTTTGCAACACCATGCTCGATACGGCAAAAAAACGGCAACTGCTCCGCCGACCAGCGCGGCAGAAAAATTGGCGACAATGCCTCGGCCTGACGACCCAAAATTGTCTGACCGTTAAACTGAGTTTGCAACTTGGCGACTTTCACCCGACTTGGAATCGGCAGGCCACAGGTTGATTCCCGCAACTGAAAGAGGTTTTTCCCTTCCGAAAAAGATTGGCTTTCAGCCGTTTGAGTCAACAAAAAGAACAATCCTGCAACTATGAAACCCTGAAACCCCGAAACCTTGCTATTCTTTTTTCGTGCCTTCATAGAGTTCAAATTTTTGAAAACTGCACTCCAACGCGCCGTTGAACAGCGTGATTTTTCGGCTGGCTCGCAGCCCAATATGTTTCAGCGCGTCGCGGTTCGATGAAATCAGCCAAGCGTCCCAGCCCGGCCAATGTTGCTTCAGTTGGTCGCCGATGCTTTTGTAAAAAGCGACGATGTCCTCCATTTGCAGGCGTTCGTCGTAGGGTGGGTTGGCGATGAGTGTGCCCGGCACATCGCCCGGCGGCAACAATTTCTCAAACGGCGTTTTTTCTATTTGCACCACATCTTCCAGCCCGGCGGACATGACGTTTATGGACGTGGCATTGCGGGCGCGGTTGTCTTTGTCCGACGCAACTATCGGAAATTCAAAAGGTTGGATGCGACCGTCAGCCTCTTCTTTTACCGAGCGCCACAATTTTGGGCTGAAATCGGGCCAGCGAAAAAAGCCAAATCCATCGCGTTTTTGCTGGGGCGGGGTTTGGGTCGCCAACATTGCCGCTTCGATGGGCAATGTCCCGCTGCCGCACATCGGATCCACAAACGGCCCTTTCCCATTCCAGCCAGAAAGCAAAATCATTCCGGCGGCGAGCACCTCGTTGAGTGGGGCTTCCACCGTGTCGCGGCGGTAGTTGCGGCGGTGGAGCGAATCGCCGCTCGCGTCGAGCGAGATGTCGCAGTGCGTCCCCTGCACATGGACGTTGATGCGCAAAGTCGGCGCGATAGTGTTCACGTCGGGGCGGCGTTGGTAGCGGTCGCGGAATTGGTCCACGATGGCATCTTTTGTCATCAGGCCGACGTACTGCGAATGGCGAAAAACCTCGCCTACCGCCACTGCATCCACCGCCAGCGTGTCGCCGACTCCCATGTATTCCGACCAGTCTATTTCGCGGATGGCGGCGTAGTAGTTGCGCTCATTGTACGCTGGGAATGAATGGATTGGCACAAGGATTCGGAGCGCGGTGCGCAATTCGTAGTTGGCGCGGTAGAGCATTCGGGTGTCGCCGTCGAAGGCAACGGCGCGTTTGAGCGGACGGATGCCGGAAGCGCCCAAAGCGCGGAGTTCGTCGGCCAGCACGGGTTCAAGACCGGCGAGTGTTTTGGCGATAAATTGCTGCATATAGGAGATTTCGTGGCTTCAGGGCTGCAAGGTTACAGGGTTTCATCGTTGAGGTTCACTATTCTTGTGATATTTGTGCAAAACACCACATTATGAGATTTTTACCTTTCCTCGTTTTCGCTATCTTTCTTTTTTCCTGCAAAGAAACTGCGCCCGCCAACGAAACGAACACAACACGGCTCCCGGCAGATGGTTTTGACCCGGAAGCCAAACTCGCGGCATTGGGTATCACGCTGCCTACTCCCTCTGCGCCGGTGGCCAATTATGTCAAATGTGTGCGCACGGGCAACCTGCTTTTTCTCGCCGGGGCAGGCCCGCAAAAAGACGGCAAATACACCACCGGCAAGGTAGGCGCCGACCTGAGTATCGAACAAGGATATCAGGCGGCTCGGCTGACCGGCATCAACCAACTCGCCGTGTTAAAGGCGGAATTGGGCGATTTGCGCAAAGTTCGGCGCGTGGTAAAGGTGCTGGGCATGGTCAACTGTACCCCCGATTTCACGAACCAGCCCGAGGTGGTCAACGGTTTTTCCGACCTTATGGTGGAGGTTTTTGGTGAGCGCGGCAAACACGCCCGCTCGGCGGTGGGCATGGTCGCGCTGCCACGCGGCATGGCTGTGGAAGTGGAGATGATTGTGGAGGTGGAAGATTGAATGTTTACTCTTTGACGATTTTCCCCGCGCCCACCTGCCTGCCATCGGCGGCGAGCAAGGCCCAAAAGTAAATGCCCGGCGGCACATCCCGCACAGACAAAGTGTGTGCTTCGCCGCCGCCGCTCAGCGCGATGTCTTTGAGCGGCTGCCCGAGTGCGTTGCGCAGCAAAAGCCGTTTTGTGGATGCTCCGGTCGTTGCCCAGTCGAAGGTCGCGTTGTCGGTTGCCGGGTTTGGATATACCCTTATCTCATGCTGCGGTGCGGGCGGAGGCGCGGCGCTCACCGTAGCCGTGCATGGCACACCGGGGCTGTCGAGCGGGCCGAGGCGGTAGTTGGGGAAAGAGGGCATAGACGCACCACTTCGCGTAGGAAGAACCAAGCCCCTTTGCTCAACATTACAGGCCAAACCTGGTTCGTCAGGATTATGAATGACATGAAAGTAGCGCGTATCGCCACCAGCAAGGCCATATATTTTGCAATCTGGCCCAAGCTGCAATTGATAAAAAAGCGTTGGAATTGGAGTGGTAAATCCATCCCATTCTGCGACAGTTGTCTGGGACGCGCTAATATCTGTAGCCCACAAATCCAATTGATACAGAAACTTTCGACAGCCCAAATACAAAAAACGCCCATTAGGGGAGACAGCGCAGCCTATTTCGCCTACTAATTGATTGCCATACTCGTAATGAATTGTGTCGAACTGAGTGAACACGCCTGCTTCGCGGTCAAAAGAATAGACCATGATAGGTTTGTTCCGCCAAGTCCGGTAAAGTTTACTACCATCAGGTGAAAACACTATTTGGCCAGTAGCTTCTCCATCAAAGTTAGGTATGATACCAAGAGAATGTTGAAAGGTATCTACAATACCATCTTTTGTTACTTTAAAAATATAAAAAGTATTGCTGATTCTACGTAGTGTGACGAGCCACCAATCTTTTCCGTTGGCATGTTTGACTGCAGTCATTTCGCCCAGTGCTAAAGAATCGGATATCACAATAACATTTTTCTCAACCACACTCCCTGAGCCGTTGTTTTTTTTCATGTCAACGATTGTACTATAAAGTTTATCGCTTATCACATTGTAAGGATTTGAATAAAGCACAAACCTTTTATGAAAGAGAAGATATACGTTCTCACTGTCCGGCAACGGCAAAATGACAGAACTTTGAATGCCTCCGGCATACCCATCATCATAATTTTCGCACCATAGTGTATGTGAACCACCAGGATTAATATTGTCGCCGTTTTCTAAGAGTTCATCATCCGCTCCAGCAATAGCACACCCATTTGTATAAAATAGCAAATTACCCACAGAATCGCAAATACTTGAATTGGTTGTAAACATATTCAACTCCCGGTAATTGTAGGTGGCCTTCACAGGGTTGAAATTGAAATCTATCAGTGAGCCACCGTATGTAGTGTCGAGCGTTTGATTGTCGTCTCCTGTTATCCAAACGTAATCGTGTTTTTGAGAATAAGCAAAGACAGGGAATATGAGCAAAAGAAAAATTGTCAGGTTTCTCATAGTAAAAACGAAAAAAGGGATACCCTATGTCGAGTGCAGACATAAGGTATCCCAAATGAAAAAATAAGTTTAGCGATTGATGACAAGCTTGCCCGTAGAATTGGTGCTACCTGAAAGCGCATACCAATAAATTCCTTCTGAAAGGCCGCCTAAGGATATTTGGACATTGCCTTGGTCTTGCGCCAATGCTATCTCCCGAACAACTTGACCCAAAGAATTGAAAATCAAAAAATGCCCTCCTGATTCTCCAATGCCCTTATAGTCAATTGTTGCTGAACCATAAGTTGGGTTCGGATACACCCGGATAAAATGCCCACTTGGCATTTGCCTGTTTGACCGCTCTCCGCCGTTGCAAATGGCAATATCGTCATAAGTGACAGGTGGTGTTTCTAATAAATTCAACATTGCTCTCGCCCTCAGTACGGCCTCTCCGTCGGAAAGCGGGCAGAGTGCCGCGATGTTTTCCAATGACGCGATTTGAGGCTCGGCAAAAGAAAAATTGCTGTTTGTCATCATAACAGTCGCTTTAGTGTTGCACAATTATTTTCCCCGAAGATAGGCTTTTCCCCGCGCCCGCGACGCTGAAAAAATAAACGCCCGCCGCCCAGCCGCTCACGCTCACCCCGGCTCGCCCGGACGCGCCCTGCAAAAGCACCTCGTGGACGACGCGACCGTACAGGTCGGTGAAGACGAGGCGGCTTTCGCCCTTTGCTTGCGGCAGACTGTACGAGACGGTTATTTCGTCACTTGCCGGGTTGGGCCACGCCTGCACCTTGTTTTTTGCAGGCGCGGGCGGCGGCGCGGCGCTCACCGTAGCCGTGCATGGCACACCGGGGCTGTCGAGCGGGCCGAGGCGGTAGTTGGGAAATAGGGCATAGAAGCACCGCTGGGTGTGGACAGCACCTCAGGTCAGGGTGTGCCGTAAGTAAAACTTGCCCAATACCTCTCTCGATGCCTTCTAGTTTTTCCCCGCCTGCTGTTTCGCGCTCGGCACGGGCGGCTTCATACGCGCCAATTCAATTTCCATATCGTAAGCATGGCCAGCGGGCAATTCTACGCCCTCCATTTCATAAGCGACCAAGCCGGTCAGTTGCACCCGCAGTTTGTAGGTGCCGGGCGCTACTTTGAAATGGCAAAGGCCGTCCCATTGCGATATTTTTCCGTGTACCTGATTGGGGATTTGGCGGTGGAGCAGGACGGTGGCACCATACACAGGTTCGCGGGTGTCTTGTTCGCGGAGCAAGACATTCAGCTCGGCGCGGTCACTGTCGGTCGTGCCGGTTTCGGTGAAGTGGAGGAGACGGCTCTCCGGCGACGTTGTATTTGAATCGGATTGGCAGAAAGCCGGGAAAGAAAGGTGGGCAAACAGACAAAGACAGATAATTGGCTTGTACTTCATGGCGATTATCGTTTGTAAAACATTGCTTTTCAAGTTATTGCTGATTTATCCACCATTGCCGCAACTGCAATTGGGCGGGCGTGGCATCGGGCATCGGCTTGATTTTGAGGTTTTTTTCGTTCAGTTCGATACCAGATTTTGCCAAATATTCGGCCAACGGCAAAGGTTGTGCGCCTTCCACATAGTCGCGGAAAAACGGGCGAATTTCAGGAAAAGTCATGGCAGTTATCACGTCAAATAATTCATCGTCTTTGAACGGCTTGTTTTTCCCATATCGAGCCGAAAGGTCGCGCATCATCTCCTGTGTGCCGTATTTTCCTCCTGACAGTTCGCGCAGCCGGATATCGAGGCAAAGGCCGACGAGCGCTCCCTTGAGGTAAAAATTGTAGTATTGGTCTTGCCGCTCCATGGCCGCGCGACTGAGTTCCGTGAGCGGGATTTTGTTGTCAAATTGTTGCATCTGCTTCGCTTTTTGCTGGATAGCGGCCAAAAAATCGGGCAGCGATTGCAGCCCTTGCTTGATGGGCATGTGCATCGTGGCGTAGTCGGTCATGCCCTCGTAGAGCCACAGATGTTGCGACATTTTCGGAGACAAAAAATCGTAATCCTGAATTTCCTCAGAATGGACGTTCAGCGGGGTGAGGATGTGAAAAAACTCGTGGCTGGCGATGCCGTACAAAAAGCTGTTGAGCAGCGAAGCGTCTTCCAACTGCGAATTGAAAAGGCAGAGCGTGGAAGTCGCGTGTTCAAGTCCGTCGCCGGTGTAATCATTAGGCCGGTTGTGCATCGCGTGGTAAATGATGAAAGTGTAGCGTTCCACCGGTAAGGTGTCGCCGAGGTAATCGCGCTGACTTTCTAATAAAGGGCGGAGATTGTGGGCAATGCCTGCGGCGAGTTTTTGGCCTGAATTGGCGTAGCAAGCCACTGTCACCAAGGTATTGCCGATTTGCAAAAGGGCGGTGTCGGGGCGGGTGTACATGATGGGGTTGTCCACCAATGTGCGGTAATTTTCTGCCTGAAACTCGTCTTTTCCGGGGTGTTTGGACGCATTGGCCAATGACGTGGCGGCGTAGAATTCTTCCGGTTTTTCAAACGTGACGTACACCGGCCACTTTTCTCCGCCGGTGAAATACCCGAAAAGGCAGTTGTTGTTGATTACAAATACTTTGTCTTTCGTGAATGAGCTTTCTGCCGATTTGTAAAAACCCGCCGTCGTCCCGCTGCCAAATTCTTCCCAGCCGTCGTTCACCTCGTACCGAATTTCGTCCAGTTTTAGGGCATTGCGGATGCTCCAACTGTTCACGCCGAGCCGCTCCACGGGCAGGGTGTCGCCGTCGGCCAATGCTTTGAAATGCACGATGTTTCGCCCAAAATCCATCGCGCCGTAGATGCCCGGCACGATGCGGGGAAAATTGAACGTCACTTCGTTGGCCTGCATTCCAAACACTGATAGTTTCACGGCCACGCGGTCATTGTTGACTTCCCGAAGGTTGACTTCGTAGAAATATTGGTTGCTGAGTTCAGTTTGGCTGAGCAACATTCCCTTTTTGGCGCAGGCGCAAAAAGCCAAAGCAATGAGGAGTGCAAAGAGTTTTGGCATATCAGACATGGGTTGTTGGATATTGAAATTTGTCAAAAACGCCCCACCACAGCCACCGCCTTTTTTACTCTTTCGGTGGTGCCAGAAGGTGCGTAAAGTTCGACAAACAGGATATAAATCCCCGGTTTGGCGCGGGTGCTGTCGTCGAGGTCGCCATCCCAACGGAGCGCACCTTCCGTGCCGATAAGTTCTTGGCGCACAATGCGTTTGACCGGGATGCCTTCCGAATCAAAAATGGTGACAGTGGCGGCAAAGCCCGTTTCGGGCAAGGCGTAGCGAATATCGAGAAAATCTTCAAAACCGTCAAAATCGGGCGAAAGCCGTTCCGCAGAAAGTTCGATTAAATTGTCGCCGCCCACAGTAGGTGCGGCGAGTCGCTGGGAATTGGGCAGGGTAGGGGTGCCGGGCGCGCCGGTTTTCACGGAGGAGGCAGAGGTCCAGTTGGCGGCCAAATTGGTGGATGATTCGGTGTCAATGCGCTCAAGCGCCACGCCCTCGCGCTCACTGATGGAGAACAGCGCATTGTGCAAATTTCTCGAATAGTCGAACGCATCCAGTACAACTGTCGTGTCATTTTTGGCCCAGTACAGCGTGATATTCCCCTCGTTGTCGTCCAAAGAGGGCAGGTTGTTTTTCAGCAGATTTTTTAGGTTGATGTTGGCAAAATGAGCCTGGATATTGAAAGGATGCGTCGTGAAAACGTCATATTGCCCAGGCAGCGAGAGCCGGGGGGAAGTGATTTTTTGCACACTGTTGACGTCCGAAAAATTGGCTATGAAAAATTCTGTCCAATCAAAAACCTTGTTGCTGCGGTTATAAAATTCCACATAACGAGCATTGCCGCTGGCGGGGTTGAACATGATTTCGTTCACCACAATATCCTGCGAATCCGGCTTTTCGGGCAAACCAACAAAAGCCGTATCGGTCGCGACGACCGCGTTGCCGCTGCAATCCGTTAATGAAGATTCGACCGTGATGGCATAAAGTGTTGCGGCTTGCAACGGCTCGTCGAGCAGGAGCCGTACTTGCAGTTGGCCGGCCAATTGTTCCGCCGCCGCAATGTCGCGGGCGGGCTGTATCCGGTAAGCGGCAGGATTTTCTGCGGTATTTTTGTCCAAACCTTCTGTGAAAGTCAGCAGCAAAGAGGTAGCCGATTCGGGGTAAGCCCACAGCAGGTTTGGCGCATCTGTGTCGGGCGTATTTTGAAAAGCAGCATTTTGAGTGCCGGGCGTGCCGCCGGGCAGCACTGGGCATGATTGCCAATTATTGAAGCCCAAACAAGGCAGATCGGGGTTGATGCGCTCGAGCGACCAACCGCCGTCTTCTTTGCCCGGCTCGGTATGCCATTCGGATATGTAGGACACCCGGTCTATCACGTTGCCGTTCAAGTCGCTGATCGTCAGCACATCACCGTCATTGTTGAGCAAACTTGCGCTCATGGAGGTGCCGATGACGGTGCCGGCAGTAGCGGCTTGCAAGGTCGTTGCGCTGGCTGTGGCCGTTAGTGCGACATAAGCCCCGGGGAATAAGAGAAGAGAGGGCAACGGTAGCGGGGAACCTCCGGCATCTTGGATGCGCAGCGACGAAAGTTCGATTAATTTCCCAGAGCGGTTGTGCAGTTCTAACCATTCCACTTGGGGCAACCCGACAGGTGGTGTGGGATTGGGCATGATTTCATTGATGATGACATCGTACAATTCGGGGGCTTCTGGCAGGGCGAAGAAGGCCGTGTCGGTTTGCGGCACCCCGTTGCCGCTGCAATCGGTTATCGTAGGCTCTACGGTGACGGCATAAATGGTGGACATTTCCAGTGGCTGGGCAAGCAATAGCCGGATTTTGGCGCGGCCATCGGGCAACTGTTGGGCCGAGGAAATATCTCGTGGAGGCGAAATGTGGTAATCAGCCGAAATTTCCGCAACCGCTTTTTCTAAACTCTCCGAAAAAGTCAGCAGCACCGAGGTGGCGGACTCGGGTGTGGCTGAAAGCAGGCGAGGCGGCTCATTGTCGGGCGTGTTTTGGAAAGAAGCATTCTGCGCACCGGGCGTGCCGCCGAGCAGATTGGGGCACGACTGCCAGTTTTCACCTTCGGCGCAGGGAAGGTCAGGGTTGATGCGCTCGAGCGACCAGCCGCCGCTGCTTTTGTCCGGGTCGGTGTGCCAGCCGACACTATATGCCACACGGTCAATCACGTTGCCGCCCAAATCGCTGATTGTCAGTACATCGCCATCGTTGTTGAGCAGGGTCGCACTGACAGCGATGCCTATTACCGGGCCATTGGCGACGGCTTGCATGGCCGTCACATTAGCGTTTGCAGTCAGCACGATGTAGCTGTTGGGAGGGAAAAGATGCGATGGCGGCTGCACGGGGGCCCCAGTTGCATCTTGGATGCGCAAAGTGGCGAGGTCAATCGTCTTGGCAGAGCGGTTGAAAAGTTCCAGCCATTCTACTTCCGGTAGCCCCGCTGCGGGCGTGGGGTCGGCCATGATTTCGTTTACCAAAATATCGGATTCGGCTGCTGCATCTATTTTTACAAATTGAAAATCAGCCGTTTGCACCAAACTTGCATTTCCCAAAACATCTTTCACGCTGGAAGTTTGGAGCGTGTAGGTACCCGTAGCCAGCGCGGTGTTCAATGACAGACGCACAGTCCGCTGGTCGGCCAGCAAAATTGCCGATAGTGGTTGGCCAATGCCGTTGTTGATGCTAAAGTTGGAGGGTGCGACCGCCGAAAGCGAATCGAGATTTTCACTAAAAACAGCTGTCACGGTGGTTGCATCGTCGGCATTTGCAGAAATCAAAACAGGTGGCTGCGTGTCTGGCACATCGGGCAAAATCGAAATGTCGTCAAAGAAAAACCTGGCGACATTCGATGTCGTATAGGTGCATTGAAATCCAAAAAGACGATTGGGCCCGCCGCCGTACATGGCATCCGTCACGGCGAATTGTGGCTGCAATGCGTCATTCCCCGCCGCTACCTCCAATTCCCAAGTGCCTGATGTTGTGCGTTTTGCCCGCAGGCGGACATTTGGATTGCTTGCCACCAAGCCGGGTTGGCCGGTAGCGAGCAGGGTTTTTGCTCCGGCATCTTGGCGAAAAAGCCGGAGTGCGTCGAGGCTGCCAGTTTCGCCGATTTCGAGGAAATAGCCGTTTGCCGTTGTCAAATCCAATTGGTCGGCAAGCAGATAAATACGTAGTTGGTTGGCAGCAGAAGGCGCAAACTCGAGCCGAAAACGGAGTTCCCAAATCGAGCTGTCGGGGATGTTGCCTTGCACAGCCAAAAAAGACGTCCCGGCGGCGGGCGCATTGAGTTGAAGTTCGGCGCTGGCGTTGACGGTGAAGTTTGCCATATCGCCCTGCCATGTGGGATTTTGCGTAAAATCCCCGTCGGAAAAGTCATCAACAATTTGGGAGGAAGAAATGGATGCGAAGCGCAAAAAAAGGAGTGCGGTAAGGAGAAAACGGTTCATGTAGAGAATCAATTTGACAGGGAAAGATACGGTGAATCTTTATTGCGAATTTTGAGCTGCGTCGCCTCTTGACCATCTTTTTCTGACTTTTTGCAGATTCCTTAGCCCATTTTCCCCAAATTTGCCCCGAAGCAACCACTTTTTGACTGTGAAAATATTGACCCGAATAGTCCTCCTCTCCATTTTTTTGTCAGTTGTCCTGTCAAGCGACCTGTTCGGTCAGCGACCGGCGACATCAAAGAAATCCAACGTCCTGAAGGTTTATCTCAATGTGCCTGCCAAGTCTGGCGAACGCGCCGAAGATTTGCTCAAAAGTTATGGTCTCCATGAATATCAGTGCAATTTTGAGCAGTTTTTTGAGATAAACAACCTGAAAGAAAATGCCAAACTTAAAGCAGGCACGTCGTACAAACTTCCGGTAGAAGTAGTCACCTACAACGGCAAAAGCATCCGCACCACCTTGAAAATCTCCGATTGGAAAGTCGCCAAACGTATTGAGACCTACAACAAATTTGCGCTGAGCGAAGGACTTCGTACCGACAATTTTATTGAGACAAAACGCCTGTGGGTGCCGTGGCACGAGTTGAATTGCCCAGAAAAAAGCGAGGCTGTCGAGACTGTGGCCGCCGCATCCGTCAAAGCGACAGCAAAAAATTTGATCGGTGAAGTGCCGTTGAAGGGCTCGCGCAATTTCCCGATATTTGGCAAAAAATATCAAAATACGCCCCTAATAAGCCAAAAATTGAAAGGAAGGGTTTTTTATGTCGTCAGTGGGCACGGCGGCCCAGACCCCGGCGCACAAGGCAAACGCGCCGGGCACACCCTCTGCGAAGACGAATATGCTTATGATGTATCCTTGCGACTTTTGCGCCTGCTCCTCAGCCACGGTGCTGCTGCATACATGATAGTCCGCGACCCCAACGACGGTATCCGCGACACAGAATATTTGTACTGTGACAAAGACGAAAAAGTGTGGGGCAGCCTCGCCGTGCCTCGTGATCAAAAAGCCCGGCTCCAGCAGCGTTGCGACATTATCAACGAGTTCACAGAGAAGAATGCCAAAGCTGGCGCCATTGACCAAACATTTGTTGAAATCCACGTGGACTCTCGCACCCGCGACACCAAAACGGACGTATTTTTTTATTACCGCCCTGAGAGTGAACCCAGCCGCAAATTGGCACTGCGTGTCCACCAAACCTTTCTCCAAAAATATATGAAGAAACGCAGCCAACGCGGTTACAACGGGACCGTGACACCGCGTAATCTTTATATGTTGAAAGAAACAACTACCCCCAAAGCCGTGTATATCGAACTCGGCAATATCCGCAACGACTGGGATCAACAGCGCCTTGTGCTAAAAAACAACAGGCAGGCTTTGGCCAACTGGATTGGCGAGGCATTGATGAGTCAATAAAACCACCCACTGAAATGTCCAAAATCGTCATCATCGGCTCGGGGCGCATTGCGTGGCACTTGGGCAAACGCTTGAAAGGCAAGGGATTGCCCATCAGCCAAGTAGTGAGCCGGACTGCCGCCCACGCAGAAGCATTGGCGCAAATGCTGCATACACAGTGGACGGACGACTGGGCCAACGTGCTGCCCGACGCCGACTGGCTGCTGATAGCGGTGCGCGACGATGCTATCGAAACGATAGCAGCTGCATTGGCACCTTTTGCGCCCGAGGCATTGGCCACACACACTTCTGGAGGCACGGCGAGTTCGGTGTTGGCACCTTATTTTCGGCGATATGGAGTGTTTTATCCTCTCCAATCATTCTCTTTGGAGCACACGCCCGTTTGGTCAAAAATCCCTTTTTGTGTGGACGCACAGGTGGAGGCCGATGTCTTATTTTTGAAAAAAATAGCCAAAACTATCGGCAATCTTGTCTATCGGGTAAATGACGAACAACGCGCGGCACTCCATGTGGCGGCAGTTTTTGCCAACAATTTTAGCAACCATTGTTTTGCCATTGCCGAAAAACTACTCGACGAAAAAGACCTGCCTTTCGAAATGCTGCACCCGCTCATGGAACAAACGGTGGCCAAAGCATTGCACGATTCGCCGGCCAAAATGCAGACCGGCCCCGCAGCACGCGGTGATGTGGACACGCTCCGCCGACATCTGGAATTGCTGAAAGCACACCCAGATTGGCAGGATTTGTACCGAAAACTATCGGCAAACATCAACCCTGAAACAGGAATTTGACCTCCGGTGAAAGTTTTGCGCAAATGATGATTCAACAGAAAATCTTATTTCTAATTTTGTTGCGCCTTACCTGAATAAAAAAACTGTCCGCCGTCCGGCTGAGTCAATTCCAAAACTTGACAAATTTTTTTTGCTTCTTGCTTTTCACCCGCTTTTGTGCCGCCATGTTGCAGCACAGCAGCCCTCCAACTTTTGATTCAACATGACAAACGCCCGCCTTACCGCCATTGGCATGGCCGTACCTGAAAAACAAATTGACAATAAATACTTTGAAACACTCATCGAAACCACTGATGAATGGATTGTGTCGCGCACGGGCATCCGCACACGCTACCACACTGGGCCAGAGGAATTCACCAGCGACCTGTGTGTGAGAGCCGTGCAAGATTTGGCTGCGAAATACGATGTGGCGCTCGACGACGTGGACATGATAATCGTGGCGACCACCTCGCCCGACCAACCCATGCCGAGTATGGCCTGCCGGGTGCAGTACCGGATGAATATGCCCCGCGCTGGCGCCCTCGACGTGTATGCCGCCTGCGCCGGATTTTCCTACGGCGTAGTGATGGCGAAAGGCCTGATTGCCGGAGGGATGCACCGTAAAATCCTTGTCATCGGTGCCGAGACGCTCTCAAAAGTGACCGACTTCACCGACCGCACTTCTTGTTTCCTTTTTGGCGACGGCGCGGGCGCGGTGCTGATAGAGGCCGCCGAAATAGGCAACATTGGCGCCTGCGTCACGGGAGCAAATGGTGAAGGCGGCACGGATCTGTACATTTCAGGCTTCGCCAAAACGATTGACGGTCAAGAACTTAAAATGAATCGCTGCATCGTGCAGAATGGCCGGAAGGTATTCAAATGGGCCGTCAACAAAATGTCGGAGCAGATGAAAGTGTTGGCAGAAAAGAACAATTTGACGCTCGATCAAATTGACTGGTTTGTGCCGCACAGCGCCAACCTGCGCATCATCGAAGCCATCTGCAACGAGACTGGTTTCCCTTTTGAAAAAACATTGGAAAGCATCGTGGACTACGGCAACACCTCGTCGGCCACTATCCCCATCGCCCTGTACAACGGCATTCAATCCGGCAAAGTCAAACGCGGCGACCGCATCATGATTTTGGGTTTTGGTGGCGGGTTGGCGTTTGCGGGGACGGTGATTACTTGGTGAAAACCCCCGCCCAAATTTCCAGCAGCACTTTTTCCTCTTTTTCCCAAGTCCATTCCTCCCGCGCCGCGAGGCAGTTTTTTTGCAAACGCGCATATAAGTCTTTGTCTTCCAACAACTTTTTCACCGCGTCGGCGACGGTCGCGGGCGAAAGTTTTTCTAATAAAACGGCTACCTCGTGCTGCGCATTCAGCGCTCGGTATTCTGGAAAATCCATGTTCAGCATCGGCACACCTGCTTGGACATAGATAAAAAACTTGTTCGCCAGCGAGTAGTAATAATTCAGCCCCTTGTTTTCAAATAAATTCAAACCCAGCCACGCTCGTTCCACGAGCAATGGAATGTCGGCAGGCTGCACATAGCCGAAAAATGTCACCTTGTTTTCCACGCCCAACTCAGTGGCAAGGTGGCGCAATTTGTCCGACAGGTCACCTTCTCCAGCCAACCAAAGCTGCACGTTATCAAGGTGTTGCATGGCTTCTATGGCGGTTTCGATGCCCCGGCCTTCGTTGAGGGCACCGAGGTAGAGCAGTGTTTTCGCTCCGCCTAGCTCAACCCCACCCCCGACCCCTCCCCTAAACGGGAGGGGAGTCCGCGACAACGTCGCGGACAATTCTACGTCTCCCC
>CAYZVM010000102.1:0-7445 GCA_964481485.1 uncultured Saprospiraceae bacterium
TCCGCTATGCCAATAGCCGGGAGGATGCGGAGGATGTGTTGCAGGAAGGTTTTGTCAAAGTATTTCGCGATTTGCACCAATACACGGGGGTTGGTAACCTGGAAGGATGGGTGCGCAAAGTGTTTGTCAATACCGCGCTCCAGCACTTGCAGAAACAAAAAAGAACCCCAACCACGACTGAATTGGACGGGCAAGATTTCCCCGATGATGCCGAACCCGTCCACGGCGACGAGCCGCCCGCCAAAAACATGATTCGAATCCTCCAGCAATTGCCGCCGGGTTTCCGCACGATTTTCAACCTGCACGTGCTCGAAGGCTATTCGCACCCCGAAATCGCCGACATCCTCGGCATCTCGGTCGGCACCTCCAAATCACAACTGCTCCGGGCAAAAGCACATTTTCGAAAATTGCTCGAAAGCAGTCTAACTACTTGATTGTCATGGAAAACAAAATACACGACGACCGCCTCGATGATTACGTACGCAAGTCGTTTGAGGACTACGAGGAAACCCCCGCGCCCGATATGTGGGAGCGGGTGGAAGGTGATTTGCCGCCCGGTGCCCCGGCAGAAGAAACGCCCGCGCCGAGCCTGTCGTTGCGGCGGTATCGCTGGCAAGCGGCGGCGGCAGCAGTTATTTTGCTGCTCCTGTCCGGCCTCGTGTGCGAGCATTTTTATTACGAGCAAAAAATCCGGGATTTGACGGCACAAAACGGCGATCTACAAGAATTGGCGGGAGAAAAACCAGCGACGGGCGGCGATGTTTTTGTTGAAAAAAATAGTCGGCAAAACACCCCGCAGCAAGCAGACGATACTTCCTTTGAAAAAATATCCGGGCAAACAAAAGCAGCAACGCCAAATGGCGAAAACAGCCAAACACCCCGCAGCAAGCAAGGGGCGATTCAAAGTCACCCTGTGACCGGGAATGCACAATCCACCAATGATAGCCCCGTCGTACAAACACCCGAAACGGCCATTTCCAAAAATCAATCTGTACCTGAAAATACGAAAACCCAGCCCACCGTGCCAGACCAAAAACCGGGTGTCGAGCAACTTGCCACTGAAAACCTGATAGCCGACGAAACAACAACGGCCTTTGCCGAACTCACAGACTTTGAGCAACTTGCAGCGCCCGTTTTGCCCGTCAAAATCGAAAATCCCACCTATCCAGTTTTATCCCTTCTGCCCATCAAACCCAAAAAAGAACCCTCTGGTTGGTACGTCGGGCTACACGCCACGCCGCATTTTATACTTGACAATGCCCCGAATCCCGTGCGGCGGCCCGGCGGTCGGCCCGTGTTTGTGAGCCGACAGGAAAAACCGGAGGTTTCCGCAGATTGGTGGCTGAAAATCGGGAAAAAAATCAGCCCGCGGCTCTCGCTTGAGGGCGGCGTGGGCTTTAGGAAAATATCGCGTACGGCCACACACACTGCCCGGTTCCGATTTGCCGATGGCATAATGGGCGGCAGTCCGCAGCGACGCAATTTCAGGTACGACCTCAGCACCTACGGCGGCTCGGCAGCCGTCAGCCTCCGCATGGAGCAGGTGGACAGCGCCCCCGTGCAAGACGACGAGCCTATCGCGCTGAGAATCAGCACTTCCGAACGGACGCATCTGCTCCGGATCCCATTATTGGCAGCATACCGGATGGGCACAGGGCGCTTGCACGGCATCTTGAAAGCCGGTCTGACGGGCAATATTTTCCTGAAAAACGAACTTGATATCGCCACGCGAGTGTCACAGAACAACCGATTTCAGCCAGCCCAAGGCAGCGATAGTTATACGCTCCAACTTGAAAACCGGGGAAAATTTTTCTTGGGGTATTGGCTGTCTGCCGGGGTGGAGTACAAATTGGCACATCGAATCAGCCTTGTGGCTGAGCCGTCATTTTCCGGCGAATTCCCCCGCAATGACGCGGCGGGCAGGCAACTTCCCGGTCATTTTTCGGTTGGACTCAACATAGGGGCGAATTATTATTTCTAAAAACGCAAACTTGCTCCATCTTTGCCGCCCAACAGTTCGATAAAAATGGCCTACGAATTTAAACTTCCCTCCCTCGGCGACGACGTGACCGGCAAAGTGCTCGATATCCTCGTCAAGCCAGGTGATACCGTCACGAAAGAACAAATTGTCCTTATCGTCGGCACCGACAAGGTGGATGCCGAAATCCCCGTGGACGCTGCTGGCACCATCGAAGAAATCCTCGTGAAAAAAGGCGACGACGTCACCGATGGCACCGTCATTTTCAAAATGAAAACCGACGGAGCAGCCCCCGCTGCCGCACCGGCGGCACCGGCCTCTCAGCCTGCCGCACCTGCTTCGGAAACTCCGCCACCTGCCGCACCAGCAACAACCGCCGCTCCAACAGCCCCCACCGAGGCTGCGAGCAGCGCACAACCAGCAAGCGGCAACCAGTCCCGAACACTCGGGACAACCAATCTCCGCGCCTCTCCCCTCGCCCGAAAACGCGCTAAAGAATTGGGAATCAACCTTTCCGACGTGCAGCCCGCCCAAGGTGCCAGCCGCATTTCGTACAAGGATGTGGTGGATTTTGTCAAACGGAAAATTGACACTGGCGGCGGCAGCGCCGTCGGGACAGGCGGTGGGATGGCCCGCAAAAAACTCCCCAATTTTGAAAAATTCGGGGCAACAGAACGGAAACCGCTCGACCGCGTCGGTGTGCTGACGGCAGAAAATATGCACTATGCTTTCAACACGATTCCGCACGCATGGATTTCGGAGAAAGCCGACATCACGCGCCTCGAGCAGCTGCGCCAACAACACAAAGACACCGTAAAAGCGGCGGGCGGCAACCTGACCACGACGGCGATTTTGACCAAAGCCGTCAGTTCGCTGTTGCGCAAATATCCGCAGTTCAATGCCAGCCTCGACGACGCGACCAACGAAGTTATTTTCAAAAAATTCATCAATATCGGTATCGCAGTGGACACTCCGCGCGGTCTTTTAGTGCCGGTCATCCGCAATTGCGACCAAAAATCGCTGACCGAAATCGCCATTGACCTCACGGAAATCAGCACCCGCACCCGCGATGGGAAAAACAAATTGGACGACTTGGACGGCGGCACATTCTCCATTTCCAACATCGGCGGCATCGGCGGCACGAATATGCTGAGCATTGTCAATTGGCCGCAGGTCGCCATCTTGAGCATCACCGCCGCCACCATGGAGGCGCACTGGAATCCCGACAAGTCGGGATTCGAGCCTCGCCTGATGATGCCCATGACCATCGGCTGGGATCACCGCGTCATCAACGGTGCAGATGCTGCGCGTTTCCTCGTGGATTTGAAAAAGATTTTGGAAGAGCCGTTTTTGGGGTGGCTGTGAGTTTAAACGATTTCGATTTGACTGTTTCAAAGCCCCGTTGCCGGAAATCCGGCAACGGGGCTTTCTTTTCAACATATTACTTTAGTTATATTTTTTGAAAACCCCGGCATCATTATCTTTCGGACATCTTTTTACCTTATTAACAGCATTGTTTCCAGATGAAAAAAATCTTGCCTTTGCTCGTTGCGGCCTGTTGGCTGCTATCTCTTTCTTTTGTGCAAGCACAAAAAGGGAAGTCTGTTCCTCCGAGTATTTACCCCATCATGGTCGGCCCTATTCCAATTGAAGGGTTACCTGATATCCAATTCGAAGCTGAGATTAAAAATAGTAATTTCTGCATTATTAAAGTTTACAAATTAGATCAGCCCGAAGACAAAGTCGAAAGGAATGTTCATCCGTTTGAGATTCAGTACTTTAAAGCGATTCTGGACTCTGCTTTAAATGCAGTGGAGGTTAATAGTTATACAAAAATGAAACCTGAAGGCTCCCAAAAGATATTTCATTTTCTAAAAGGCAGCGAATATGTGCAACCAATTGGTGATAAACAACCGGAAGCCGGGCGAATTTGCTTTTCCAAAAATGTTTTAGTGAAAAGAAACTCTACCGATGGCTATCAAAGGGTTCTGCGTCAAATACTTAGCGACAGTTGCGCAGACGCAAATTTGTCAAAATTTAAGAAAGAACACCCGAGCGGTGGCCAGAATTTAAGCAAGAAAGACTTAAGATCTCTTAAGTCGTCATTTCGAAGAAAGTATGAAGAGCGAAAAATCAGGAAAGAGTTGGAAGATTTCAGCATTGCAAAAAATAATTTAGCCCACATTGATTCATTGATCAAAGAAACGCGCAAAAATATTTCGGATTTAGTAACAACGCCAACAAAACTCGATACTCTAAATCTTAACTTGAAAGCAGATATCAAGGGCACAGAAGACAAAATTGCAAGAACGAAAAGTGATTTAATCAAACAAATCGAAAAATGTTCGCCAAAAGCAAAAATAGAAATTGAATTAATCCTACAACAAAATGCCAATGATTATGAGCAATCGCTACCTGCTTTGATACAGTTAGCAGAGTATCACCAGAAATCAAACGCGGACACATCAAGTGCTGCTTACCATTCTTCATTAGAGTTTGGTTCTGCAATTTCGATGAAATTGTTAAGAGATTTGAGGCTTCTTTATGTCTCAAAAAAGATTGAATTAACAAGCATAGAACTTTATGCCTCAAAGATACAGCTATCAAAAATGGGTGAGGCTAAACGATTGGAGCTCCAATTACAAGAATATTACTCATCCAAAGCTGCACAGGACAGTATTATTCGGTCTATTGCGAAGGGGATGACCTATTTGCCTTTAGAAATCGAGTACGTTGAAATTGAGTTTAATGAGGGCTTCATTGAGAATATCTTGGTGTCAGGATATTTATATCTCCCTGACAACATCTATCTCTATCAGCAAGCTGCAGCTCAAAACGGCAGTAAGGCAAACTCAGAAACTACAGTCAAATCTGTCTCGCGCCAACGCATCAAATTTGAAAATCGGGCGCCCATGGGATTTTCTAGAAAAAGAGATTTTTCGAGGCTGCGAAATTATCATTTGTGGGCGCGTGCCCGAAGCGATGAGCATGATTATGTACTTCGTTTAGGGGATCTTCTTGAGGTGTATCTGCAGAAACATCAGGTTGGGAGGCGTGATTTTAGTCCTATCAATGGTGTTATGACCTATTTTCCTGAGGAAGAAGAATGCAAAGTGCTTTACAAAGAAGAAACTTTCAAACTCTTCGAAGCACGTGTGTATAGCGACTTCGTTGGATTGGACGATCAGGCTACAAATGGTCTCTTACAGACCGAAGTAGCAAAACGTATGAATATCAATACATGGCGCACTGATAAATCACATGGGTTTAATTTTGGTTGTCTCTCTTGGGTCGAGCCTAGTATTACGCTATCCAAAATAGAGCAAAATAATAAGTATCTACCTCTTGTGACATCTGTTAATAAAGATACTTTTTTTGCGGCCACTCTCGACTTAAGGCGACATGAAGCCTTTGGCGTTGGTTTCAACATGAACTGGGCATACCTTGATGTACCCATACTGAAATCAAATCTCATGTTGAATACGGGCTGGAGATATGGTCGCACCCCTGTGCGTTATGATTCTGACGAAAAAGGAGTCAACACATTTGACTTTATGGTTGAATTAGGAATGGATATTAAAGCAGACGAACGTTGGGGCGTTTCGATTGCCAACCAATATCACTTTTTCCACCTGCTTGACCGTAATGTAAGACAAGTTGGGGATGCGGCTGACCCATATAATCAAATGTTTGTCCAAGTCAAGGACAATCGTTTTCAGGCAGCACAGTTTTTTGCTTATTTTATACCAGACAAGAATGTAAACGGCCACCTCTTTTTCCGTTATCGTTACAACTGGCAGGTAGGAGATGTAAAGTTAGGATTCCACCAGGCTCAACTTGGCTACTCATTCTATTTGTTAGGACGCTATAAATCCATAAATGCCAAATAGAAAGTAAGCCCTAACTGAATCATTGAGACTGATATTCGTTTTTTTCCATGGTGTGAGAAAGCGGTGGTTCAATCTTCCTGACAAAAAAAGGCGACTGCTCACCCCGGACAGCCGCCTTTTTTATTTTCCCAAAAAATTGAAAATCAGCGTTTTTGCCAATTCAAAGTTCGCAGTGCCTTACCGTCCGTCACCGTCAGGAAATAGGCTCCGGCGGGCAAATGCCCTACCGGCAGTTCAATCCGGTTTTCGCCAACGGCCACTGTCAATGAACGAGTTTCAAACACCCGGCCACTGACATCGGTCAGCAATAGTTGCAAGTTCTCGCTCCCTTTTTCTGCTTCGATTTTCACCGCCAGTTGGTCAACAGCCGGGTTCGAACCCGCTATCTTAATCGTCACACCCGCGAGTTCATCGGGCTGCTCAAAGATGCCGGTGGATAGCCCGGAGATATAGTTGGCATTTTTTGTAGTACCCAGGTCGGTAATAATAGGAGGCAGGCCCGGGAAAAAGTAACTTTCTTGTACAGTGTGTATGTAATAGACCGACACAAAAACGCCCGGTTGACCTGACACCAGCCAGTCATAAGTGGTGATATCCGTACGGTTAATGAACTTTATGCCCATGAATTCAGCGGAGTCAACCTGAGAAGATACCGCCTTGATGCGCATGGCATTTTGATACGTCCCAGACGGCAGCACCAAGGTACCATAGCCATCGTAAGTGACTGTGCGGGAGCCATCTGCATAAAAAATGATGCCCGAGCCGGCATCGGTATAGTTGGCAAAGTCATCAGAAAATGAGCCGCCATAAGTCAAGGTTTTCAACTGAATGTCCGGGTTAGTGTAGAGCTGCTCGATGAAATCATTTTTGATGCCGAGCAGAGAATACTGGTTGGCTTCTTTTCTGGAATAGCCATATACCACAGTGTCAATGTCTATTTTGACCGCCAGATTGGCCATCGGGAACTTGGCCGCGTACAGCGGGGGCGTATTGGCCGGGGCCAGATAAACATATGGAATAGCCGGGCTGCCGCTCAAGGGTAAGATGCCGGCAAAATTCCAAGTTTGGTCGGCGCCACCGTTGCCTGGATTGACGCTGTTGGTGTCTGCTTCCTGAATGGTGATCACATCGCCGATGTCGGGCACCACACTCATCTGGAGGGTGGGTTGGGCGAACAGAAAGCCATGCAAAGCAGTGAAAAGAGCGAGCAAGAAGATTGTTTTTTTCATAAAAAATCAGTTTTTGTAATTGGATTGTGAAACAGCAAAGTTCGAGAAACTATGGAAAAAAAATCTCTTTCATCTCAAAAAACACCTAAAGTTGCCACGTTAAAAATAACTTTGCATTTCAAAGCAAAGGCAGATGGCCTCCGAAACTTCCCTTTCAAATACAGTCGGCTACTTCGGCCCACACACTATTACTTGGCAACTTTATCGCGAGCCATTTTTTGTGTTCGGTGGTGTTCGCGCCCTGCTCCTGCAAATCGCCCATCCCGCCGTGGCCGACGGCGTGGCGCGGTACAGCAATTTCCAAAAAGACCCGTTTGGGCGCGGCTACCGCACTTTTGCGGCGATGGC
>CAYZVM010000102.1:7545-20521 GCA_964481485.1 uncultured Saprospiraceae bacterium
CCTGCTCTTCTGGGTGCTGGCGACTTTGACCGATACGACTTTGCAGGTGTACGACCGGATGCCTTTTCTCAAATTTCCGCCCGATTGGAAAGAAAAATTTTACGAAGAAAGCAAAACCGCCGCCCGGCTGCTGGGCATCCCCGACGAGGTTTACCCGCCTGATTTAGAGGCGTTTCAAAAGTGTTTTTCAGAAATCTTGCACAGCGAATTGCTCGGTAGCACCCCGGTTTGCCGCGAAATGGCAAAAGCCATCCTCCAACATCCCCGCGCACCAAAAAGGCTGGCAAATTTGCTCGCCGCCGGGTGGCTGCCCGCACCGCTCTGTGGGCGATTGGGTATTCAAACGGGTGAAAACCCTGAAATTCGTTTGGAAAAATGGCTCCGGCGATTTGGGCGGCTGTACCGTTTCGTACCGGGTTGGTTGCGTTACAACCCGGCCTACCATCAAGCCAAATACCGCATCGCAAAAGCCGAGGGCAAATCGCCGACTATGGCGGGGCGTTTTTTCAATTGGCTAGGGAAAAGGACGAAGGTACTGTTGGGGCTGGAAAATCTCAAAACGCCACCACCTTCGCCCCCTTCCGCCCATCCAGACACCCCCGGATAATTTTTCCCGCATCCGGATCTTCAAATGGCGTGGCGAGACATTCGAGCAAATCTTCCGCCGTGTAATGCAACGAAGCATCCACATATCCGAAGCCGAGGTATCGGCCTTCCTGCACCCCCACGACGGCCAGTTCGCCCTCCGTGCGGCCTTTTTCAATGATAAAAAAACTGCCCGAAAGGCGGCGGTTCAGTTGTTCGAGTGCCAATTCCACCCGTTCGTTGTAAGCCTCCGGCGATTCCGCACCAATGCAAGCGCCCCGGCATTTTTTGATGGAATAATGAAAACAGGCGTGGGCGGAAGCATCGAGATTGCTGAGCCGGTAGCACAGTTCGTGTTGGCGCACAATACTTTGCAGATGCACCCGGGCGCTGTCCACCTTCGGGTAGTCGGCCACGAGTTCGAGTTTTTTGGTGTTGCGAACCGTGCGTTTGCCCACAGCGAGGCATCGGTATCCGTTCTGGTCGGTGTAGGTGAAGATGCAGCCGGAGTATGCGCGGATGCGCAGGGCGCGGTTGACACGCGGGAGCAGGCGTTTGATTTCGGCGCTCTCGAGCAGTAGCGCCACGAGTTCGCTGCCCGTGATTTCATAACTGATGTCGGCCACGCCAGTGCGCAGTTTTTCGCCTTTGGGGCTCAGGTCGGCAAAATGCTCGAACAGCCTTTTTTGGATATTCAGGCTTTTGCCGACATAAATCACGTCGCCGCGCTCGTCGTGGAGGTAATACACGCCGCAGGTTTCAGGCAGCGCGTGGAGGCGTTCGAGGGTGATATTTTGGGGGAGTTTGGTCTCGCGGATGCCGCGGTTGACGAGCGATTTGATGGTGCCGCCCGACTGTTGGGCGAGTATCATTTCAAAAATCTTGACCGTCGCCAGCGTGTCGTCCAGCGCGCGGTGGCTGCGCTCGGCTTCTATGTTGAAATGGCGTTTCAGGTTGCTGAGGCTGTAACTCGGCAATCCGGGAAATACCTTCCGCGACAGCCGCATGGTGCAAAGTTGTTTTCGGGAAAAAGGGAAACCCAACCGCGCAAACTCCTCGCGCACAAAGGAATAGTCGAAAGAAACATTGTGCGCCACAAACACCGCCCCTTCCGTCATCTGCACGATTTGTTTGGCAACTTCAAAAAACTTCGGTGCTTGTGCCACCATTTCGTCCGTGATGCCGGTGATTTGCGTGATATTCCACGGGATGCTCCGCTCGGGATTTATCAGCGTCGAAAACGTGTCCGTCACCTTTTCCCCGTCGTGCAGCACGATGGCGATTTCGGTGATGCGCTCGTACCGCGCTACACCTCCGGTGGTTTCTACGTCTATGATGGCGTACACGATGTGAGAGGGTGAGAGACGATTGGTGACGCGAGAGTTTTTACTTTTGCAAACGTAAAACACTATTTGTTTGGAAAATAAAAAAATATTGGGTTTTTGTAAAATTATTTTTCTGGCAAACCTTCTGTTTGCCAGTCAAGCGCTTTTTTCCCAAACAATTTTTTTGGAAATGAACCGCGTCACCGTCGGTGCCGAGCGCATGGATGCTTGGCTGCCGCTCATCCGGGGCAAACAGGTGGGTGTGGTGGTCAATCATTCTTCGCTGGTGGGCAACACACATTTGGTGGATACGCTCTGCCGATTGGGTGAATGCGTCGCCCGCATTTATTCGCCAGAACACGGTTTTCGGGGCAAGGCTCCGGACGGCGAATTGATTCAAGACGGCATGGACAATGCCTCTGGCGCGCCCATTATTTCGCTGTATGGGAAAAAGAAAAAACCTTCACTAGACGACTTTGACGGCGTGGACGTGGTGGTGTTTGACATTCAAGACGTTGGCACGCGGTTTTACACCTACATCAGTACGCTGTATTATTTGCTGGAAGCCTGCGCCGAGCAGGGGAAGCCGGTCATCGTACTCGACCGACCCAATCCCAACAGCCATTATGTGGACGGGCCGGTGCTGGATATGCGGCTCTCGTCGTTTGTGGGCATCATGCCGCTGCCGATTGTGCACGGCTGCACGGTGGGCGAACTGGCGCGGCTGTTCGCGGGCGAATACTGGATAAACCAGCCCCAAAAACTTGATTTGAAAGTCATTCCCTGCAAAAACTACACGCACCAGACACCATACAGTTTGCCGCTGCGCCCTTCGCCAAACTTGCCGAACGACCTCGCGGTGCTGTTGTACCCGTCGCTTTGCCTGTTCGAGGGGACGACCGCCAGTGTGGGGCGCGGCACGGATTGGCCATTCCAAGTGGTGGGCCACCCGGAGTTTGTGAGCGATTCGTTTTGGTTTGTTCCCCGTCCGAATGAAGCCTCGCGCTACCCGCCGCAAGAAGGCTGGATTTGCAGAGGATGGGATTTCAGAAATGTCTCTCTGGATAGTTTGCGGGCGCAAAAACAATTGAACCTGAGTTGGTTGCTCGATTTTTACCGGCAGATTCCGAACAAGATGACGTTCTTTCGGACCGACGGTTATTTTGAATTGTTGGCTGGCACATCCTCACTCCGCAGACAAATGGAAGAAGGAAAAACGGAGGCCGAAATCCGGGCAACTTGGCAGGCAGATTTGGAGGCGTTTAAGGAAATTCGGAGGAAATATTTGTTGTATGCGGATTGAGGAAACTGGCCATATTTCCCCCCGCCCCTTACTCCTCACTGCTCACTCCTTTTTTCGCAGCAGCATATAATACCACCCCAATTTGGTCTGCACCGAGTCCACATAATACTTGGAAATCAGATAGTTGGTGCCGCGCAGGGAGTCAGCGCCCATGCCCTCGATTTGAGCCTGCCAGTTGAAATCCGCCACTTTGGTGCTGTCCAAAATCGTCCGTTCAAAACCCGCCCTCCTCAACAAGGCGCTGCTGATGTCGGCACCCGAAAGGTTGGCGTTGGAAAAGTTGGCGCTCTGCAAATCGGCGGAAATAAGCGTGGCGCGGCGGAGGTCGGCGCCGGAAAGATTGGCGCGAATCAAGTTGGCAGATTCGATGATTGCCTTGTTCAACTTTGAGTTGCGCAGCCGGGCTTCGCGCAGATTGGCGCGGGCCAACACGGCTTCGTTCAGTTCGGCATCGCTCAAATTCGCCCCGCTCAAATCGGCTTCGTCGAGCAGTGCGCCGTCCAGATTGGCTGCTGTCAGGTTGATGCCGCCGAGGAATTCGCCGGAAAGCACGGCATTTTTCAAATCAGCGGAAGAGAAATCGGCGGATTTGTAGATGCGGCGGAGGCTGCTTTTGTCTATCTCGCTGCTGACGATGGAGAGCAGCAAAAAGCCCCGCTCCGGGCTGATTTCGCGCCCGACGAGCGAGTCGCCGCTGAGGTAGCGGTAAGGCCGGAGCGAGTTGCTGAGCGCGATGATGCGACCGATGAGTTGTGGCGACAAATCGCGCACGCCCGCCACGCCCAAATCCTCTTTCAACTCCACATCCATGTTGTCTAAAATATTGCTCATCAGAAAGATAAGCGAACTGCGGCGTTCGGCTTCCTGCAGGTAAGTCTGTTGGTCGAGCCGGGTGTTTTGCTGGTTGAGGAGTTCGTTTTGTTGCGACAGCAGCTTGTTTTGGTTGTAGAGCAAAATAGCGCCGAGCAGCCCACCAAAACCCACCAGCAACGATTGGAAAACGATGATGACCCAACGACGAAAGTTCATCCACGAATACCACGCCGTGAGTTTTCGGAACAGTATGCTGAGATTGCGCTCGGCGAGGTCGTACTCCTTTTCCACCACATTGAAGAGCAGCGCCTGCGCGGTTTTGTTGAGTTCGCTCAAGTCGGTATCGGCCACGCCAAAAATCCGTTTGAGCAGGCGCACCTTATTTTGTACTACCCAAAATGCAAACACCCCAGTGATGAGTATCAGCCAGATGAAAACAAAAATCAGGTTTTGAACTTGGCCCTGAAGGCTCTCCAAACCCAGTTGGGAAATCACGCCGCCAAGTATCATTCCGACGACGAGGGCGATAATGATGCGCGACAGCACATCAATCCGCTCAGTAGGGGAGTCGTCTGTTTTCTTATTTTTCATATCAATTTGCGCAGCAAACGTACACTAAAACTCGGTTTGCAATCTCCAATGTTGGATATTGGACATTTGAAAGTAACTTCGCCGCCCAAAATAACGCCACAAATGGCAATTTTTTCAGAGCAAATAAAGGGCTGTATTTTCAATCTCGACGGTGTTATTGTTGACACGGCAAAGCACCACTACACTGCTTGGCGGCGGCTTGCCAACCAGTTGGGCTTTGATTTTTCGCCTGAACAACACGAAGAGTTGCGCGGCCTGAGCCGCATGGCCAGCCTCGAAAAAATACTCGAATGGGGCGACATGTACATGACCGAGGCAGAAAAACTGCACTGGGCTGATGTGAAAAACAACTGGTACGTCGAGCTCATTTCCAATCTAAAACCCGCCGATGTGCTGCCCGGCGTGCTGCTTTTTTTGCGCGAGGTGCGCGAATCAGGGCTGCGCGTGGCGCTGTCTTCGGCTTCCAGAAGCGCCCGCTCGGTGCTGCACTCCACCCGTCTCGAACCTTTTTTCGATGTCGTCATAGATGGCCACAGCACCCGCAAGGCCATACCCGACCCGGAATCTTTTTTGCTGGCAGCACAAGCACTGGGGCTGAGGCCGAGCGAATGTTTGGTGTTTGAGGATGCCGCGCTGGGCGTGTGGGCAGGTGTGGCGGGCGGATTCACCGTGGTCGGCATCGGGAAGCCGGAGTATTTGCCGAAAGCGCACGTCGTCATTTCGGGTTTTGAAAATCTGACGCTCCATCGCTTGCTTGCGCGGCTGCCTTCAGAGGCTCTGGCGCAGTGAACAATGGAGAGAAATTTCCCTCTTGAGCGCCCAGATATTCCATGTTTTTGAAACATGGAATATCTCCATCCAAGCCCTTCATTACCTTTTTTATTTTTCTAAAAATTCAGGACTAAAATCATGAAAGTCAATATTTTGCTTGCGGTGCTGGTCGTAGCGGTCAGTTATGTCACCTGCAAAAATTTCAAAAAAACGACACCCTCTCCTGCTGCCGAAACCACGCCGACCGTCACCACGCAAGAGTACGGCGGCCCCGAATGGAATGCATCGCGCGTCATTCAGGGCAACAACCCCGACGGCGCTCCCACTTACCAATCAAAAGAGCCGCCGCGCTTGGTCCATGTGCCGGTGGATGCCCTGCCCCCCGCCAATGCCAGCCGGAAAGCATACCTCGCCACGGGCTGGTGGCACATGAATATGGCATTCCAGCCCAGCGATACCACTGTACACCATAACTACCAGTCGAAGTGGCTGCGATTCCGGGAAGACCAAACTTTCGATATTTTGATAAACAAAAAAGTGGTGGACACCGGAAGATGGGGCTGGGACGAGGCAAAAAGCGAGCTATACCTGTCGTGCAAAGACCCTTACGTCAACAACACGTGGCACACCACCGACCGGGGTTTTGTGATGATTTGGAAAGGGAATACCGATATCAACGTGACCGGGATACAGGTACGGGTGGTGAGCGGCGCAGCACCGAAGGATTAGGGCAATCGTTTAAGAAACCCATGTTGTGGCTCACCGAATCAGAAGGATTGCAAAACGGATAAGCCGGATTTTGCGGATTTGAACGGATTATTTTTCTCTCTTTTTTCAACAAACCTGTTTGAATCCGTAAAATCCGTGCCATCCGTTTTCCAATCATGCTATGTGCGCACATAGGTCACAACTTGGGTTAAGTAGTACGGCGGGTTTGCAAATCCGCCGTACTACTTATAGCCAGATGCTTTTTAAAGAATAGGCCTCGCCTTTCGACAATTTCACCTTGCCTTTTTCTGCAAAAACTTTCACGCTGGAAAAAACCTCGCTGGGGAAAAATATGTCCGTCAGGACTGTGGCTCCGCCGTCGGCGAACAACTCTGCCGAGGCAACATCAAAAAACAGGTGAAACCGAACAGTCTTGTCCGAAGAAAGACGTGGGGCGACATGAATTTTGCCCGCAAATTTTTCAGAAAAAGCAGCATCCCCGGCTTTGGTGCGGTCGCTGTAAAATTGGTTGGTGGCGGCATTGTACCCGATGCGGTATCGCTCGCCGTTTGCATTGGACAATTCGACGCCAAAGTCTGCGGAGGCCCCATCTTCTGGCTCAAACTCGAGCACCAATTCCATTTGTGCCGGAGAAATGCCAATTTGTTGTGTCAAGTCGAGCACGCCCGTTATGTCGGTTTGTTCCAACTTTCGGGAAGCCGCTCGCAGTTTTTTCAATTCCTCAACGGGTTGGGAAAAAACGCGGTAACCCGCGCCCGTTTTTTTCAAATTCAAAACTCTCGGCAACGTCATCGCGCTGCGCCACGCCTCGGTCGGCACCACGGTGGCGTAGTCCCAATTGCTCATCCAGCCCATGAACAGTCGGCGGCCATCTTCTCTTGGAACATCCGACCATGTAACCCCGGCGTAATTGTCGCGCCCGTGGTCGAGCCAAACCGCTTTTTCGCCCTGCACCGATGGGGCAAATGTTGCATTCAAACTGAATTTTTTTCCGTCAAAATCTCCCACAAAATACTGCGTGGCCGAGCCGCCATTTGGCCCACCGGGGTTGATGCTGAGGAGCAAAACCCATTTTTGCGAGGTGTCGCCCGGCGATTCCACCGCCACCGGAAACAAATCGGGACATTCCCAAACACCGCCATGCGCACCCCATTCTTTGCCAAAATCGCTGAGGTGTTCCCATTTTTTCAAATCCTTTGAACCCCAAAATTTGACGTGGTCGAACGCGGCAAACACCATGACCCACTGACCCGAAACTTCATGCCACATCACTTTTGGGTCGCGAAAATCGCGGATATTTTCCGTGTTTGGCACCACAGGGTTGCCCGCGTATTTCGTCCAAGTGCGGCCTTTGTCGGTGCTGTACGCGATACTCTGATATTGAAAATCGGTGCGCCCGGCTTTTTCGGCGGCCATGTTGTGATAGGTGAAAATGGCAATCAACGGAGGTTCGCCGTTCTGGCCAAAACCACTCGTGTTTTTCCAGTCCACCACCGCCGAGCCAGAAAAAATATAGCCCAACGAGTCGGGGTACAGCGCAATCGGCAAGTGTTCCCAATGCGTCAAATCCTTGCTCACTGCGTGTCCCCAGTGCATTGGGCCCCACACAGTGGAGTCGGGATAATATTGGTAAAAAAGGTGGTATTCGCCCGCATAAAAAAACATCCCGTTGGGATCGTTCATCCATTTTTCTTTTGGCGAAAAATGGAATTGCGGGCGATGCCGCTCCTGATAGCCGACGGTTTCTTTGGCGTCCTTTTTCACATCCGAGGAGTTGTTGCAAGAAAAAAGCACACATCCAATCAGGATAGTTGAGAGCGAAAAAACTATATTTTTCATGTTGAAAAAACGTGGTTAGAGTGCTTGCAAAATTACAGCATGTCATGTCGAGCGAAGTCGAGACATCTGTGCAAGAACGTAAGGGAACGTATGCACTTCCCGGCCTTTGGCATCAGATGTCTCGACTTCGCTCGACATGACACGACCAAGTTAGGCTTTTAGAAGAAACCTATTATCGAATGTTGCTCCTATAGTGCGCACCGTCAGCCGCGCACCGTCAGTCGTTTTTCCAAATCCTCTAGGGAAACACCCTTCGTCTCCGGCATCATGCGCCACACCCAGAGCAATTGCAGCACCATCATAAAAGCAAACATGGCAAAAACCGGCGCCGCCCCGATGCGGGTGAACAACACGGGCACTACCGACGGGATGGCCGCCGCCAACACCCAATGGACGGAACTCCCAAATGCCTGACCGCTCGCCCGGAGCTGCGTGGGGAAAATCTCCGAAATGAACACCCAGATGACCGCTCCTTGGCCGACGGCATGAGCCGCGATGAAGAGAAACAGGAAGATGGGCACGGCCATGCCTTTGATGCCGAGGGCGAACGTGGCGGCCACCAGCGAAAGCGATATGATGTAGCCCACCGAGCCAATATACATGAGTTGTTTTCGGCCAAAACGGTCTATCAGCGACAGGCCGAGGAGCGTGAAAATCAGGTTGGTCACACCGATGCCCACACTGCTCAGCAAGGCCGAACTTTTCTCCAAACCGGCTATTTCAAAAATGCGGGGCGCATAATAGAGGAAGGCATTGATGCCCGAAAATTGATTAAAAAAAGCCACCAAAAAGGCCAGCGTCAGCGGAAAACGGTATTTCGGGCTGAATATCGTCTCGGTCTTGTCGGCCTCCCCGTGGTCGGAGAGAATGCGCTGCATCTCTATTTCCGCATCCGTATCGGGGTCAATCAGGCGGAGCGTTTTGGCGGCGGCTTGCCGGTCGTTGCGTTTCACCAGCAGCCAGCGCGGGCTTTCGGGCACGACAAAAACCATCGCCATGTAAAAAAAAGCCGGGATGGCCTCCACGCCCACCATCCAGCGCCAAGCGTTGTCGCCGATGCCGCTCAGCAGGTAGTTGGAAAGAAAGGCGATTAGGATGCCAAACACGATGTTGAACTGGTAGAGCGCCACGAGTTTGCCCCGGTTTTTAGCGGGTGCGATTTCGGAAATATAGGCCGGTGCGGCTATCGTGGAAGCCCCGACACCCAGCCCGCCGAGAAACCGAAAAAAGGCAAACACCCAGGGGTCGTTGGCGAGCGCCGAGCCGAGTGCCGACACAAAATAAAAAACGCCAATCCAGATGAGGGTCTTTTTCCGGCCCAGCCTGTCAGTCGGAAAACCGCCGAAGATGGCACCAATCACAGTGCCCCACAGGGCGGAGGCCATGACCACGAAGCCGTGAAAAACTTCGCCGCGCGGCCACAAGGCTTGCAGCGACAAGTCGGCACCCGAAATAACTACGGTATCGAAACCAAAGAGAAAGCCTGCCAACGCGACGGTGATGGACCAGAAAAAGATTTTGCCGTGATTCATGTGTGTGATTTTGTGCCGCAAAACTACATTTGATGCCCAGTCGGCGGGCATAAGGCTGCACTAATATTTTCCTCAAATTCGTTGCAGGAGAAAATCTGCCGTAAAAAGTTTAAAATCAGCAAATTGAATTGGGGGAAAAGCATTCGGAGTTTTGTTTCAAAAACTTGGCGCACCCAAATTCTGCCAGTTTTTCGTCCTCTGATTTCATTTTAAAGCACTCAAAATCCGTTCGTTTGTGCTTTTCTGATTCGTGTTGTTGGAAAATCTTTGGCAGTTCCGACGAAGTTCCCGAACATAGCACCCGCAAGAAGCAGCCTACTGAGCAAATGTTTTATTTACCCAAAACCACCCGGCCCCAAATCCCTGCCCCTGCGCTCAAAATCAAACTGCCCCGATGTCGCCGGACGTTTTTGTTTTCCGACATTTGCCCCTTCAAAACAACCTGATTATGAGAAATCTGTCATTTCTTTTTTCCCTCGCCATTGTTTTTTTTTCCTGCGAAAACAAACCCGCTCCCGCCGTGCAAACCATGCCACCCACACCGCCCAAAAGCGAACGGCCCACCGAGCCCGAATGGGCACGCAACGCCGTGCTGTATGAATGCAACATCCGCCAGTTTTCGCCTGCCGGGAATTTTGCCGGGGTGCAGCAGCAACTGCCCCGATTGAAAGGACTCGGCGTGGACGTGCTGTGGCTCATGCCCATCCACCCCATCGGAAAAGTGAACCGCAAAATGAAGCCGACCGACCTCGGCAGCCCCTACTCGGTGCAGGATTATTACGCCATAAACCCCGACTTCGGCACACTCGACGATTTGAAAAACCTCATCGGCGAAGCGCACAATCTCGGCCTGAAAGTCATACTCGATTGGGTGCCAAACCACACCGCATGGGATGCCGTGTGGATGAAAGAACACCCGGAATATTACACCAAAGTGAACGGCCAATTCACCGCGCCGCTCAACGAGCACGGCGGCTCTACGGGCTGGGACGACTGCGTTGACCTCGACTACACCAACCCCGCGCTCCGCAAAGCCATGATAGAGGCCATGCAATATTGGCTGAAAGCTTGCGACATTGACGGCTATCGGGTGGACATGGCTGGCCTCGTGCCAAACGATTTTTGGGCGGAGGCTCGCCCGGCATTAGACTCTGTGAAACAGGTGTTTATGCTCTCCGAATGGCAAGACGAGCCGGGGCATTTCAACACCTGTTTTAATGCCAACTATGGATGGAAATGGAAAGACGTGACGCGCGACATCGCAGCGGGCAAACAAAACGCAGAATCGCTGGACACCCTCTTGAACTTCCTGAACGACTTTTATCCCAAAGACTACTACCAAATGTATTTCACCACCAACCACGACGAAAACTCGTGGAGCGGTACGGAAGCCGAGCTCTACGGCGCATCCGCCGATGCTTTCAGTGTGCTGCTGTTCACTTGGCAGGGAATGCCCATGCTCTACAACGGCCAAGAAGACGGCCTTTCGCGGCGGTTGAAGTTTTTTGAAAAAGACCCGATTCGATGGAAAAAATATGCGAAAACGGATTTTTTCCAAAAACTGTGCGGCCTGCGCCATTCGAACCGCGCACTCTGGTCGGGCAAAAACGGCGGCGAATTGCAAAAAATAAAGACCAATGCTGACGAACACGTGTACGCTTTTACCCGCGAAAAAGGTGGCGACCGCGCTATTGTCGTTTTGAATTTGACAAAAAAGAACCGCACCGTCACGCTCAATCCAAATTCCGATATGCTCGGTGCCTACACCAATTTGTTCGGTGCCAGCACTGTGCAAGTGACGCAGGAAATGACCATGACATTGAAGCCCTGGGAATACTTGGTGCTGACGAACCGGTAAGTAAGCTAGCCAAATTGTTTACACATCGTCATGAAAGAGCAAAGATGCTAAGTTTTTAAAATTCAACACTTTGCGCCTTCGAATCACTGATTCTACATAGGAACGGTGCCGAAATAAAGTACCAAATTGATGCTCATCTTTTGGTGCCACATTTCCTCTTTTTTCGCTCAAATAGCGCTGCTATGCTCGCTCAAAAACAGAAAATCTGACATCAAAATCTGTAGCCTGAATTTGATACCTTATTCCAGCACCGTTCCTTAGCCATGCAAGCCGGCAATTTTTTCCACTACACCCTTCTCTTTTTCCGATTGCGCCGCCGACATCTTGTGCAGCGCCGATACCGGCGGATTGCCGATGTGGTGTTGCGCATTCGTGTGGCCGTTCTGATGGTGTTTTTTTCTTTGGGCATTGGCAC
This sequence comes from uncultured Saprospiraceae bacterium, assembly GCA_964481485.1. GTDB lineage: Bacteria > Bacteroidota > Bacteroidia > Chitinophagales > Saprospiraceae > M3007. Next base: position 19,307 of record CAYZVM010000102.1, read on the forward strand.
AGTGGGCTATGTCGTGATTGAAGATTATCCGTGGTTCGATGCTTACTACATGTCGGTCATCACGTTGGCATCGGTCGGTTTTGGAGAGGTGCATCCGCTCAGCACGGCTGGACGGGTTTTTACCACTTTTTTGATTTTGTTCAATATCGGGTTGTTTGCCTACGCTATTTCCACCATCACAGGCATTTTTGCCGAGGGCGGTTTTTTCAAACTTTTAAGTGATTTCAGAATGAATCGAAAAATCGAAAACCTGAGTGGTCACGCCATTGTCTGTGGTTTCGGGCGCCATGCCACAGAGGTGGCGCAAGAGTTGGCAAAACAGGGAATCCCATTTGTGGTAATTGAAAACGGCCTCGACAAAGTCGAATATTTGCGGAACTCATCCGATTTTCTCTTTGTGGAAGGCGACGCTACCGACGACGAAACACTGGAAGCGGCGGGCATCCGGCGTGCGGGTTCCATTGTGATTACGTTGCCAAAAGATGCAGACAACCTGTTCATCGCGCTCTCGGCGCGGCAAATCAACCCGGCTTTGCGCATCATCTCGCGTGCCAACACCATTGCCGACGAGGCAAAAATTCGGCGCGCCGGAGCCAACTACACCGTGGTGCCGGAGCGTATCGGTGGTTTTTACATGGCGACCCTGCTCAACAAACCAGATTTGGTAGAGTTTTTCAGCCTGCTCTCCAATGCGATGGGGCCGGGCAATGTGGTTTTTGAAGAAATCCCCGTGCAGCATTTGCGCCTCGAATTTCAGGGCAAAACAATTGGCGATAGCGGCCTGCGCGATGTCTCCCCGGTATCGCTGGTCGCAATGCGCGACCCCAATAGACAGTACACACTGAACCCTTTGCAGACTGATGTTCTACTGCCCAATTGGCATATCGTAGTGTTGGGAAGCCAAGAACAGATGTCGCAATTCCGCCATGCAGCCCTGACAACCGCGCAAACACCGACATAAAGGGTTTTTGCATTGTTTTTTAAATAAACCCTTTCCTACATTTGCCGCCGCTTTCAAATTCTTTAATCCGGCATCTTTTTGCCGCTTTACCCGAAAAATGGCCTCTAACGGCGAACAACACAACGGTCATCACCGGCTCACTTTAGCCGGTCTAATCATCACCCTCGGCATCATCTATGGCGACATCGGGACATCGCCGCTGTATGTGATGCGGGCTATCGTGGGGGCGGACATTGTTGACCGCGAACTCATCC
>CAYZVM010000103.1:0-12503 GCA_964481485.1 uncultured Saprospiraceae bacterium
AATTGCGCGGTGCGATTTCTTATGCTTCTGACGTGAAGTGAAATTTGATTTTCGGAAAATTTTCCTGCGCCGTCTGCCGGACATCCGTTCACGCTTTTCCGACATTCAGAAACACGCCATTCAAATGGTCGAAATCAAAGTGGTAAGCAATTGAGCGTCGAGTATGGAGGCTGTGGCGGCAATCCACAAATCGTTTTTGCCCATGTTGCGAGCGGTGAGGCCAAGTGGTCGGGCGGGCAATTTGTTTTGACTGAAGGCATCTATTACTGCGTAGCGGTCAAGGACGTCTTCTGTCCGAATGTCAATCGGGTTGAGAATGTCCAGTAACGATTCCAATTGTCGCAGTCTTTTTGCGCCCCATTTGGCCTGAATGGCCATTGACTTCAATTCGCCAAGTGAAACCACGCAAATCCAAATTTCATTGGCAGGATTGAAAGGGTCGAACATTTGCTCGACACGATGCATCACTTCCGATTCGCGGAGATAGTGGATGACAATATTGGTGTCAAATTGGTAAATCATTTGGTCAGCATGGCGAGCAATTCTTCAACGGGCTCTTGGACGTTCATTTCCCGAACGAGGCGCATAAAGGCTTCTTTGTCATGCCCTTTAAATCCGCGTTGCCGTTTGATGGCTTCAGGGTCGGTCTTTTTCGGAATTGGCTTGCGGTATTTTCGGATGCGCTCTTGCCGCGCCCGGATTTTGCGAAGCGTTTCTTCCAATTGGGCGACCTCCTGCTCGTCGCTGATTTGCGACAGCTCTTGAATGAGTTCTTGTTTGCGTTCGGCCAAATCATGCATAGGTGCCTCCTTTTTTAAAATCGTTATGCAAAGATAGGGCATCCTGTCAAGCCTTTTACCCTTCCGACGTGAACGAAAACCTGATTTTCGGAAAATTCTCCTGCGCCGTCTGCAACACCCAAGCCGTTTCTGCCAAAAAAACAAGTTGCCCTTCGCTGTCTTTGGCGATGTCGCGTTTTCGGCGGTCGAGGAATTCCTCCATCGCCTTCGGGTCGGTCGAACTAACCCAACAGGCTTTGTGGAGATTCACGGGTTCGTAGCGGCATTTTGCGCCGTATTCCGACTCTAATCGGTGCTGGATGACCTCAAATTGCAGTTGCCCCACCGTGCCGATGATGCGCCGCCCGTCGCTCTGGCGGGTGAACATCTGCGCCACGCCCTCGTCCATGAGTTGGTCGAGGCCTTTGGCAAATTGCTTTTGCTTCATCGGGTCGGCGTTCTCCACATAGCGGAATTGTTCGGGCGAAAAAGAGGGAATGCCTTTGAAATGCAGCATTTCGCCTTCAGTCAAAGTGTCGCCGATTTTGAAATTGCCCGAATCGTAGAGGCCCACTACATCGCCGGGATAGGCTTCTTCCAACAAAGTTTTTTTCGAGGCCATGAACATGGTCGGGTTGGGAAATTTCATGTCCCTGCCCAGCCGAATGTGGCGGTAGTTTTTGTTGCGCTCAAACTTGCCGGAGCAGATGCGCAAAAACGCGATGCGGTCGCGGTGGCGGGGATCCATGTTGGCAAAAATCTTGAACACGAAGCCGCTCATTTTTTGCTCTTCCGGCTCCACGAGGCGCTCTTCGGCTTGGCGCGGGAGTGGGGTGGGAGCGATTTCGACAAAGCAATCCAGCAATTCTTTCACGCCGAAATTATTCACCGCCGAGCCAAAAAAGATGGGGCAAATCTCGCCCGACTGGTAGTCTTTGATTTTGAATTTTGGGTAAACCGTCTCCACCACATTCACCTCCTCGCGCAGTTCGCGGGCGGCGCTTTCGCCGATGTGTTTTTCCAAATCCGGGCTTGCAAGGTCTTCAAATACAATGATTTCCTCGTCCTCCTGCTTGCCGTGCGGATTGAACAGCACCAGTTTTTTCTCGTACAAATTGTACACGCCTTTGAAACGCTGCCCCATGCCAATCGGCCACGAAAGCGGGCGCACTTTCACGTCCAATTTCTGCTCGATTTCGTCCAGCAAATCGAACGCGTCCTTGCCTTCGCGGTCCATTTTATTGACAAAAAAGATAATCGGCGTGTCGCGCATCCGGCAGACTTTGGTGAGTTTTTCGGTCTGCTTTTCCACGCCGTTCGCCACGTCCACCACCACGATGGCCGAGTCAACGGCCGTCAAAGTCCGGTAGGTGTCTTCCGCAAAATCTTCGTGGCCCGGCGTGTCCAAAATGTTGATTTGCAAGTCTCTGTACTCAAAACCCATGACCGAGGTGCTCACGGAAATGCCGCGTTGCCGCTCGATTTCCATGAAGTCCGACACGGTGCTTTTTTTGATTTTGTTGCTCTTCACCGCCCCGGCGGTCTGGATGGCGCCGCCGAAAAGGAGCAGTTTTTCGGTCAGGGTCGTTTTGCCCGCGTCGGGGTGGGCGACGATGGCGAAAGTGCGGCGGCGGTGGAGTTCGGTTATGAAATTGGACATGAACGGAGTGGTCATTAAGGGTCATTAAGGTCATTCGGAGTTGCTGAGGTCGTCATTAAGAGTCATTGTTTTAAAAAATGACTTCAATGACTTTTTGTGAATGACCCTTCGAATGACTTTCAATGACCTTTTCAAAAACGGGCGTAAAGGTAGACATCCTTCGGGCGATTTTTTCACGGACAATTCTTTGCGTTCTTTGCGGTTTTGCGTGACACAAATTTCAAAAATGCAATTCCTCTCCATCGGCCACACCTGCCACGACCGCCTCGGCGAGCGGAATATTTTGGGCGGCACGGCTTCCTACGCCAGTTTGGTAGCCAAACAGTTGGGCCTGAAAACCGGCATCCTCAGCAGCGTCGGCGACGACTTTGAGTTTTTCGATTTTTTTGAAAAAAACGGCATCCGGGTTTGGAACAAAAAAGCCGATCGAACGACCGTTTTTGAAAACATTTATCAAAACGGCCAACGCACCCAATACCTCCACGCGCGGGCGGAAACGCTTTTTGCCGACGATGTGCCCGCCGAATGTCTCGAAGCCAACATCGTCCTCTTTTGCCCCATTGCCGACGAGGTGGATTTTTCTGTTTTCAGGAAATTCCCCCACGCGCTCAAAGGCGCGACCATTCAGGGCTGGCTGCGGCAGTGGGACGAAAACGGGAAAATCTCTCCGAAAAAAATGGATTGGTCGCAACTTGCTGCCGCCAATGTGGTAATTATGAGCGACGCTGACATTCAGGGTTTTGAGGCGGAAATTCCGACGATTGCCTCGTTCGTGAAAGTGCTGGTGATGACGCGGGGCGCGCACGGCGCGACTGTTTTTTTTGAAAATCAACAATTCCACTTTCCGGCATTTCCGGTCGAAGAGGTGGACGCGACTGGTGCGGGCGACGTGTTTGCCACGGCGTTTCTCTTAAAATACGCCGAAACGCGGGATATTTATCGCGCCACTGGTTTTGCCCACGCTGCCGCGTCGTTTGTGGTGGAGGGTGTCGGCATTACCAATTTGGCAAGTATCGAGCAGATAAACGCCCGTTTTGACCAATACCAAAATATGTTTGCAGCACTATGAAAATCCGCATCAAAGGCAATTCCATCCGCTACCGACTCACACAATCGGAGGTAAAAACACTCGCCGAAACTGGCCATCTCGCCGAAGAAACCTGTTTCGGCCCGGAGCAGAAATTCGGCTACGCGCTCGAAGCAAAAGCGGGGATTTCCGGTTTGCAGGCTAATTTTGACGGCGGCACTATCACCATGTTCATCCATGCCGATGCCGCCCAAAATTGGCCTGCGTCCGACCAAGTTGGTTTTGAAAATGAGGTGGAAATCTCACCGGGCGTTTTTCTTAAATTGCTGTTGGAGAAGGACTTTGCCTGCCTCGACGAAACGAGTGAAGATCAGGCGGACAATTTTCCAAATCCAAAAGCGATATGCGCATCATAGGAAAATTCAATCAGCGATAACAAACCTCCCTGCGACAGCCTCTTTCCCGGGCACTCGAACAGAATAGAAATAAACGCCGCTTGCAAATGATGCGACATCGCAGTTGAAAGCGTGCGTGTTCGTTTCCAATTCCTGCCGCATCACTGGTCTGCCCATATTGTTCCAAACATCTATCATCGCCTTTGCGGGAAGTATCTGGCCAAAATCGAATCGCAGCAGATTGGTTGCAGGGTTGGGAAATACCCTCACGGACGCATTGGCAGTATGTTTTTCTTTCGTGCCGACTGTGGCCGACTCGCTGGCAAATGATTCGATGGTGCAGGTGATGTCGCTTATTCCGCTCACTTTTATCCACCCATACACGGTATCAGTGGGAGTAAGGACGCGGACGCCGAGGTAATTGGTATCCGTATGGATAAATGTTTCGCCACTGCAAGAGAAGCAATCGAGCACATAACTGTTGTACGAGAGATACAGCAGTGAGTCGGCCCATTGGGTGCTGTTATCAATCTGCTCGCCGTATTCGAACGCCCGTGCCATTCCATATACCCAAATCAGATCGTTAAAGCAACCAGTTGGCAGCGCGAAACAGGAATCTGTTTTGGCAAACGCGATTTGGTTGTTGTTTCTTGGCTCGATATAACAGCGGACATAATCACCGCCCAATCCTCCAAAGTTTGCAACGTGCAGTTCAAAATCAAACTGGCCATCCCCATTCATATCGAGCGGGTACATGGCGTACTTGGGGGTCAAAGCATCTGGCGCTTCAATGGTAGTATCTGGCTGAATGTCAACAAAATACTGGCCTGGGGCATATTGGCCTGCTCCGATGAATTGAGCGGAAAGGGAGTGGGTTCCGAAAAGGAACAATACGAGCAAAGAGGCTAAAAGGCGCATAAGGTTTCAGATAAGATTTTAGTGAATAATGAACGATGAACAAAAATAAGTGGCTGCTCAATGGGGTAGCAGCAGTTATCAGGATGTGCCGTCAAATAGCGAATAAACCTGATTGACTTGCTAAAACTGGCGGGAAGCGGTTGTTGCAAGGCTTCTAAAACTCGGTCAATGATTTTTTTTTGAAACAAAAGATTTTAAAGGTGAAAACATTTGGTTTGGAACTTTACCTTTCGGGCGTTTTTCAACCAAATTTTTTCACAACAATCTTCACACTCAATTATGAACATCCTTGCAATAGTTGTCGCCGCTTTAATACCGATGCTCGTCGGCTTCATCTGGTACCACCCCAAAGTATTCGGCAATATGTGGATGCGGGTCGCTGGCCTGACGGAAGAACAAGTCAAATCCGGGAATATGCTGCTTATTTTCGGCCTGTCGCTTTTGTTCAGCCTGCTGTTGGCGATGGACATTCACGGCCTCGCCACGCACGACAGTTTCGTCAGCGGCGCGTTGTATTATGTGACCGACGGGACGATGACGCCCGACCCCGCCTCCGAAGCGGGCAAATGGCTGGAGTACTACCAAACCAATCTGGCAGCTTCCAACCACACGTTCAAACACGGGGCGTTTCACGGTTTATTTGTCGCCGGCTTGTTCCTTGTGCTGCCTGTCATGGCGACGAACGCACTTTTTGAAAGAAAAGGATGGAAGTACGTCGCCGTGAACGTCGGCTACTGGTTGCTGACACTGACGTTGATGGGCGGGCTTCTGGCGGCGTGGAATTAATTCCTCGCCAGTATAGCTGCGCTTAACAAATTCGTCCTACGGCTTAAAGCCGTAGGACGAATGCAATTGTAATAGACTTTTGCGACAACAGAGGCGAGTATTCAAGCCTCAACAACTTAACTTTTCAAACAATTCAAGTTTAAAATGCACCGGCTCATCGAGCATTTTGAAACATACCTTCCGCTTAACGAAGAAGAAAAGAAGTGGGTGGAAGCAAGGGCAATCCTGCGGAAAATAAAACGCAGGCAAATGATTTTGCAGGAAGGGTTTACCTGCAAGCACTATTCTTTTGTCATGGAAGGCTGTTTCCGAATGTACAGGGTGGACAACAAAGGCACGGAGCATAACATACAGTTTGCTGCCGAAAACGACTGGATTGCCGACATCGGCAGTTTTCATTCCGGGAAGCCGAGCCAATTGTTTATCGAAGCCATCGAATCTTCAATTATTTTGCAAATAGAAAAGCAAGATTTGTACTTCTTGTACACCAACATCCCAAAACTTGACCGAATCTTCAAAGTCATCATCGAGAACAAATATGTCGAACTGCAAGACCGTGTTTTGCAGAATATCAGTTCTACCGCCCAACAACGGTACCAGAACTTTCTCGAACAATATCCCGCCCTGTCGCTGCGGCTGCCCAACGTGCAAATCGCTTCTTATCTGGGCATTACGCCCGAATTTTTGAGCAAAATCCGCAAAGACTTATCGGGAAAATAGCCCGCAGCATTAACCTATCTTAAGGCCATTTCTTAAAATATTTTATTTGTTGTGCTTTGCCAATGAGTCCAACTTTGCACCATTGTTAATTCAAAAAAATTGCAAAATGAAATTCTCAATGATTCCCTTGGCAATACTATTCTTCTTTGGTTGCCAAAGCAATGTGGACAATCAAAATTCTTCTAACAATAAAAAAAGTACAGAAATGGAAAACGAAAAAAGCGCAATCGAAAAATTGCTCTACTTTTATCGGGACGCCCTAAATGCATCAGATACAGGTAAAGTGTTGCCACTTTATACCTCAAACGGTGTGTTTATGCCCTCAAATGCGCCTACAGCAATCGGACAAGAACAAATCAAAGGCGCTTACGATTTCGTCTTTAGCAATATCCAACTGAAAATTGAATTTTTCATTGACGAAATAGAGACGCACGGCGACATCGCCTTTGCCCGAACCACATCAAAAGGAACAACTTTAATTCATGCTACGGGGCAAACAGTCCCAGAAGAAAATCGTGAGTTGTTTGTGCTTCGCAAAGAAAATGGTTCATGGAAAATTGACCGCTATATGTTCAACAAGATGAAATAGAAATAAACTTTGGGTACTGCTTCATTGGCAATTGCCGCTCGCCAAAAAACCGAACGCGCTTTTTGAAAGAAAAGGATGGAAGTACGTCGCCGTGAACGTCGGCTGCTGACGCTGACGTTGATAGGCGGGGTTTTGGCGGTGTGGAATTGAAGATTTTTTCACAACAAAACGCCTCCGAGTATCTGAAAAAAACTCGGGACGTTTTGTTGTATTTGTATGGATTGCAACAATTTTGGCAAATGAAAATACCTATTCTCCGGCTCGTCAATCTTGGAATACTGCTCGCCTTTTCCATTTGCTACTTAGAATGGGGCGGCGGCAATTCGTCTTTCATTTTTCAAGCAGAATACGAGTTGTTTAAAAAAACGGACGACCTTTTGGGTTCGCTCACGCACCCGCTCATTCTGGCTGGGCTTATCGGGCAGATTTTGCTCCTCTATTCCATTTTCAGCAAAAAGCCGAACAGACGGCTCAACACAATTGGGGTTTTGGTGCTCAGTCCTGTCGTCTTGCTGGCGTTATTGGCGGGCGTGCTGTCACTCAATTGGAAGATGATAACCGCAGCGCTCCCGTTTGTCATCTTAACGGTGATTTATTTTGTAAAATTTAGAAGAACCGGGCCAATTCGTACTGCGGATCAAGACCTATAAGGTTTTCGAAAACCTTATTATAGGTCTCAATCACGCATCACATCGTCATCGGCACATCCATCAGCAGCAACTCGGTGTTGCTGTCGGCCAGGATGCTGAGTTTGTCCGTGTCCCAGATGCCCAGCCCGTCCCTGGCGTTGAGTTTTTGGTCGTTGATGGTGACATCGCCGCTCAGGACAAACGCGTACACGCCGTTGCCTTTAGCCTTTATTTCATACTCGGCCTTTTCTCCTTTGTCAAAACTGCCGAGGTGGAACCACGCATTTTGATGCACCCACACACCCGCGTCGTCGGCATTGGGCGAGAGGATTTGTTGCAGTTTATTTTTGCGGTCTTCTGCTTTCAGCGTGATTTGGTCGTAGCGCGGCGTCACGTTTTTCTTGTTCGGGAACATCCAGATTTGCAGGAATTTCACCGTTTTGTCGGCATTTTTGTTGAATTCCGAGTGCCGGATACCCGTGCCGGCACTCATTACCTGCACGTCGCCGTTGCGGATGACGGTCACGTTGCCCATGCTGTCTTTATGCTCGAGGTCGCCTTCGAGCGGGATGGAGATGATTTCCATATTGTCGTGCGGGTGCGTGCCGAAGCCCCTGCCGCCCTGCACGGTGTCGTCGTTGAGCACGCGCAGCACGCCGAAGTGCATCCGGTCGGGGTTGTAGTAATTCGCAAAACTAAAAGTGTGAAAACTCTGCAGCCAGCCGTGGTTGGCGTTGCCGCGTGTGTCTGCTTTGTGCAAAACGGTGTTTGCCATGATTTTGGATGTTGTGTTTGGAATGTGATTGAACCCCAAGATTTCTAATTCGCGGAGTTCGTCAATGTCGTTTTTCAGGACCTTGCCCGCAGCAGCCGTAGCGACAAAAACGCCCGTGCCCATCAGGCCTTTTTTGAGAAATTCTTTTCTGTCCATGTGTAGGAAGTGATGAGTGATGAACGATGAGTTTTCAACATTTCGGCGGTGCCGGATTTTGATACAAAGTTGGGGCAATGCGGGCGCGCGTTCCAATAATGTAGGTTAAGAAATCCGACTCCACTGCACCCGAAGTGCGTTTACTAAGCCTCCCTCGCTCGGCGGGAAGTCGCAAAGAACAATCTACACTTGGCGAACTTTGCGTCTTTGCGTGACACATTTCCGCCGCGCAAGGGTGTTTTCACCCCGTGCATTCCCGCTACTTCCGCATCAGCCCACGCTTCATCTTGCTAAAAAACTCCGGTGTCACGCCGATATACGCGGCAATCTGCTTTTGCGGCAGGCAATGCACGAGCGAGGGGTATTTTTTGGAAAAATGCAGAAACCGCTCCTCGGCGCTCAGGCTCAAGTTGTCAATCAAGCGCTGCTGGTTGCTGACCAACGAGTGCTCGGCGATGATGCGAAAAAAACGCTCGAACTTTGGCACCTCGGCATACAGGCGTTCCTGATTGGGCTTCGAGAGCATCCAGACCTCCGTTGCTTCCAAGGCCTGAATGTTGAGTATGGCCGGTTTCTGCGTAATCAGGCTGTACAAATCGGCCATCCACCAATCGGGCGGGGCAAAACTCAAGACGTGTTCAAAGCCGTTTTTGTCGGTCGTAAAACCTCGCAGGCACCCCTTATTGACAAAAAACAAATACCGACAGACATCGCCCTCGCGGAGCAAAAACTGTTTCGATTTGTATTTTTTCCACTCTAACAGCGACGTGAAAAAATCCCGCTCACCGTCGTCGAGGCTGATATGTTTTGAAATGTTGGATAAAATCAGGGAAGCGTCCATCATGTCGGCGGAAAGTTCGATTTTGCGTTCAAAAGTACGCACACAACTTTTGTCATTCTGGAAGAATCTGTCAACGCTGCGAGAGCGCACTACAAGCGAACAGATCCGCCACAGGCGGATGACAAAAAGAAAAATCCTGTCCATGAAAAAGCCCACCACGCCCAACCCACAAAATCCCGAAACCTTCACCGGCCTGCGCCGTCGCAAACCCAAAAAAGTCGCGGGTGGCCTGCCAGCCGTAGTAAGCAGCGTGCAGCACGTCCTCGCCGAAATGGACGCGGTGCGTGGCTTCAAGGCATTGGCAAAACTCAACCAACAAGGCGGCCACGACTGCCCCGGCTGCGCTTGGCCTGACCCCGACGACGAGCGGAGCGGCATAGCAGAATATTGCGAAAACGGCGCGAAAGCCATCGCCGAAGAAGCCACAACGAAAAAACTCACAGCCGATTTTTTTGCCCAAAGCAGCGTGGCCGAACTCGCCGAATTGTCCGATTACGAAATCGGGAAAAAGGGCAGGGTAGCGGAGCCAGTTTACTTACCGCCCGGCGCAACGCACTACCAACCAATCAGTTGGGATGAAGCCTTTGCCAAAATCGCCGCTCATCTCAACGGCCTCGCCTCGCCCGACGAAGCCCTGTTTTACACCTCCGGGCGCACGAGCAACGAGGCGGCTTTCCTTTACCAACTTTTTGTCCGAAAATTCGGCACCAACAATCTGCCCGATTGCAGCAATATGTGCCACGAAAGCAGCGGCGTGGCTCTCGGCGAATCGCTCGGCATCGGCAAAGGCTCGGTCACGCTCGAAGATTTTTACGAGGCCGAAGTCATCATCATTCTCGGTCAAAATCCCGGAACCAACCACCCGCGAATGTTGACGGCGTTGCAAAAAGCAAAAGCCAACGGCGCGAAAATCATCTCCGTCAATCCGCTCAAAGAAACCGGCCTCGTGGCGTTCAGCCACCCGCAAACGCTGAAAGGGATGTTGGGTTTTGCCACACCGCTCACCGATGTTTTTTTGCAAATCAAAATCAACGGCGACATGGCGCTTTTGAAGGCGCTGATGCTTTTGATGCTTGAAGCTGAAGAGCAAAACCCCGGCGCGGTGTTCGACCTTGATTTTATTCGGGAACATACCTTCGGCGCGGCGGCCTATTTGGAACATTTGAAAAAATACAATCTCGACGAACTCGCGGCGGCTTGCGGCGTGCCGTTGGAACAAGTCCGCGAAGCGGCTAACTTGCTCATTTCCAACAAGAAAATTATCGCTTGCTGGGCAATGGGTCTGACCCAGCACAAAAACGCCGTCGTCACCATTCAGGAAATCGTCAACCTGCTCCTGCTCAAAGGCAGCATCGGCAAACCCGGCGCCGGCACCTGCCCCGTGCGCGGCCACAGCAACGTGCAGGGCGACCGCACGGTGGGCATCAACGAGAAACCGCCGCAGGCTTTTCTCGACAATCTCGAACGCGCGTTCGGCTTCCGTCCGCCGCAAAAACATGGCTACGACGTGGTGGAAAGCATCCGCGCCATGCACGCGGGCAAGGCAAAAGTTTTCATCGCGATGGGTGGCAATTTCCTCTCCGCCACGCCCGACACGAACTTCACCGCCGAGGCTTTAAGACGTTGCGATTTGACGGTTCAAATTTCTACCAAATTGAATCGCAGCCATTTAATTCACGGGAAAGAAGCGCTCATCCTGCCTTGTCTCGGTCGCACCGACCTCGATATCCTGAACGGCGAGCGGCAGTTCGTGACAGTGGAAAACTCGATGGGCGTGGTGCATTCCTCGAAAGGCAATTTGCCGCCGGTGTCGCCGCACCTACTCAGCGAGCCGGTGATTGTGTGCCGCATGGCGAAGGCGGTTTTTCTTGGACAGGGCTTACAAGATTCACAGGTTTTAAAAGCCGAACCAGAGAAAAAAAATCCTGCAAATCCTGTTCATCCTGTCGAAAACAAAAAACAACCCCGTCCAATCAACTGGGACAAATACCTCCAACACTACGACCACATCCGCGATGCCATCGAAAGCGCGATTCCGGGTTTTGAGGACTACAACCGCCGGGTGCGCGAGCCGGGCGGCTTCTATTTGCCCAATGGCTCGCGCATCGGAAAATTCAACACCTTCAACAGAAAAGCCAATTTCAACATCGCCGAAGTGCCTGAAAACCAACTCGCTGCCGACGAGTTCTTGATGATGACGATTCGCAGCCACGACCAGTTCAACACGACGATTTACGGCCTCGACGACCGCTACCGGGGCATTTTCCACGAACGCCGCGTGGTGCTAATGAATGCCCGCGACATCGAAAAGTCAGGGCTAAAAGACGGCGATGTGGTGGATTTATTCAACCATCACGACGGCGTGGAGCGCATGGCGCGGAAGTTTATCGTGGTGACTTACGACATCCCGGAACGCTGCATGGCGACTTATTTTCCCGAAGCGAATGTGTTGGTGCCGATTGGCGACACGGCGGAGAAAAGCGGTACGCCGGTGTCGAAGGGGGTGGTGGTGCGGATAAAGAAGGCATTCGCTTCTAGGAATAAATGAAGTATTTTTGCTTTGCCATTCACCTAAAGTCGTAAAAATGAAGTCGAAAATTTCCTTTGCAGCAATTTTACTAATAGCCTCAGGGCTAATATTCAACTGTTTTGGACAAACTCCTGAAAATGCCCAAAAAATTACTGAACAAAATCCTGACACTTTACTCATGGTCGGGCTTATGTACCTCCAGGGAAAAGGTGTGATACAGGATTCGAAGAAGGCGTTTTACTGGCTTGAGAAATCTGCCGAACAAGGGAAGGCAAGTGCGCAACTGATGATCGGGTTTATGTACTGCACAGGTGAAGGTGTGGCGAAGGATGATAAAAAAGGAGCTTACTGGTACGAGAAATCTGCCGAACAGGGAATTGCTTTGGCGCAGTATGAAATTGGGCTCATGTACTATTCAGGCAAAGGTGTGACTCAGGATTTTAAAAAAGCGGCTTACTGGTACAAGAAAGCTGCCGAACAGGGTAATGCTGATGCCCAATTTCGAATGGGGACCATTCACGCTAAAGGCGAAGGTGTGTCCGAGGATTTTAAAAAAGCGGCTTACTGGTTTGAGAAATCTGCCGAACAGGGCAATGCTGATGCACAGTTTGTAATTGGGGTTCTTTACTATTTTGGGGACAAAGTGCCTAAGGATTTGCAAAAAGCGGCCTACTGGTTTGAGAAATCCGCCGAGCAGG
>CAYZVM010000103.1:12603-20515 GCA_964481485.1 uncultured Saprospiraceae bacterium
GCCTACTGGTTTGAGAAATCCGCCGAGCAGGGTGTTGTTGATGCGCAAAAAAAAATTGGGGACATGTACTTCATTGGAGAAGGCGTGCCTAAGGATTTGCAAAAAGCGGCCTACTGGTTTGAGAAATCCGCCGAGCAGGGTGTTGTTGATGCGCAAAAAAAAAATTGGGGGTATGTATTGGACAGGTGAGGGGATAGCGAAGGATTTGAAAAAATCAGCCTACTGGACTGAGAAAGCTGCGGAACAGGGTGATGCTAATGCTCAATTCTCAACGGCTCTCACTTATTATTCAGGGTTTAAGGATGGTGTGCCTAAGAATTTGCAAAAAGCGGCTTATTGGTTTGAGAAATCTGCCGAACAGGGTGACATTGATGCGCAACACTATATGGGGTTAATGTATTTGAATGGCGAAGGCGTAACAAAGGATTTTAAAAAAGCGGCCTATTGGATCAAAAAAGCAATGGTTGGGGGGCATAAAGTGGCACAAGAAAATTGGAACCGATATGAACTTTGGAGGTATTAGTAGATCATTTAGTCTTGCCTCTATCTTCGCTCAAAAACATCATGGGCAAACTCCACCCCGCCATCTCCCCCGCGCACAAAGCATTCATCGAGCGTCAACACATCTTTTTCGTCAGCACCGCGCCGCTGAGCGCCGAGGGGCGCATCAATCTCTCGCCCAAAGGCTTGGACAGTTTTCGCGTGTTGTCGGAACACCGGGTAGCGTACATGGATTTAATCAGCAGCGGCAACGAAACTTCGGCGCACACGCTCGAAAATGGCCGCATCACCCTCATGTTTTGTTCCTTCGAGGAGCCTCCCAACATCTTGAGGTTGTACGGAAAAGGTTTCACGGTGTTGCCCGGCAGCGCAGATTGGGAAGTGTACGTGCCGCATTTCACGATTTACCCCAGCACCCGGCAAATCATCGTGGCGGACATTGATTTGGTGCAGACTTCCTGCGGATTCGGGGTGCCGCTGTTCGATTACGTCGGCGAGCGCGACATTCATTTTGAATGGGCGGACAAGAAAGGCGAGCAGGGTTTGCAGAATTATATTCAGGAAAAAAACTTGGTGAGCCTCGATGGCTTGCCGACGAATTTGGGATTGCAATCGCAACCATCTTGACAGAGGGTTGCAGCATTTTACTTCACTTCTATCAAAATCAAACTCAATCAAATGAAAAAGAAAATCGCTTTTCTGATGCTTTCTCTCGGCCTCCACTTTTCAGCCTCTGCTCAATTGGAGAACAAAGGATGGTGGACGCGCGACCTGTTTTCCTTCCGATATTACAATGTTCCAGGCCCCGCAGGAGTGAATAGCCTCGACAGGAAGTACAAACGGTTTTTTACCCAACCGGAAGTCGGATACACCCTCAATAAACATTGGATGGTGGGTATTGTGGCTCAATACGAACGCCAGACAGATCTGTACGACGTACCCGCCGACACCAGTGCGTACAGAGGCTCCACCAGAAGTTTTTATGGTGCGGGGCCGCTCGTCCGGTACTATTTCCCGCTTGGCCCCCGGGTTTCGCTGATGCCGGAGTTTTTCATGTTCTATTCGCATGAGAAAAACTCTGAACTGCGCTCCAACTTTGGAAATATTGAGAAAACGAACCGCCATCTCAACATTTTCGGCATCGGCACTTTCCCGTCGCTGGTGTGTTTTCTGACGCGAGACTTGGCCCTTTCACTCACGGTGGCATCCGTCAATTATTACACAAGCAAAGAAGGGGATTCCTTTACGGTGGAAATCAACCCGCAACAATGGCTGTTGGGGGTTGAATACTATTTTGAGAAGTGAGCGCTTGAACCTGCGGGGCATCCTGCTCGCATATTTTCGGCACAAAATTACCATTTTGCCGTTGTTGGCGTCCTCGCCAACAACACTCGCGTGCAATGTCCGGCAGAGGCTGAGTTCTTTTGTCTGGACGCCCACTCTGCCGCTTGTTGTTGGCGTCCCCGCCAACAACGGCAGAAATTTTTTTGTAATAACAATGCGATAAACACACAGACAATATTCGGCTAATCGAATTGAAGCCGAATTTTTAGTGCTTATTTTTGTTCATTAGATTCGCTTTCTGTACCATTGTTTTTCACCTGTTTAAAGAAACCAAAAGATGAAAATGAAAAAACTATTCCTTCCGGCATTCCTGTTCTTGCTGCTTTTTACTTCCTGCAACAAATGCAAATCATTCAAAGAGCGCTACACGACCATAGTTGACAACGATGAACGGGATTACTACCTCCATGTGCCGGGCAATTACAACAAAAACAATCCCGCCCCGGTCGTTTTCATGCTGCACGGCATCGGGGGCACCGGGGAAGATGCTTACAACAGATATGGATGGAAAGAGGTCGGAGACGCCGAAGGCATTTTGACGGTGTTTCCCACGTCTTGGAAGCACTGTATCATCGAAGCTGGGGACACACTCACCACCACCAGATGGAACGTTTATGAAGGTTATTTCCGATACTGTGACGGGGAGATGCCTCGCGACGACGTAAAATTCCTGCGCCAGGTTCTTACGGAATTGCGGGCAAACTACAACGTTGATACCACCCGGGTTTACTTGGTCGGATTTTCCAACGGTGCCCAAATGGCCTTCCGATGCTCCGTTGAAATGGGCGACGTTTTAGCCGCTGTAGTTGAAAATGCCGGCACGGCACCGAAAGATACCTCCTTGATGAAACAGTTAAAAAAACGCAACTTGCCGATTGGCTATCAATTTGGCAACTCAGACCCTCTTGCTTTCATCCCGCCAGTCCCCATGAGTGATTTTACAACCGTCATAGATACATTAGGTAATGTCGTCCAAACCAATACCACGGTCTTTGAATTCGACACCACGTTGCGCACAATTGAAGCCGTTACCACAACATCTTCCGGGACTCTGGATACGCTAATGATGATTGCCACCTATCTTTCTCTTGATGTGACTGAAAACCGGCCTTTTAAGGTGGTGATGGTAAAAGGTTTACGCCATATGTATCCCAACGGCGATAACCATGAGCTGAAAGCCGCGGAAGTGCAGTGGCAATGGTTGAAGCAGTTTACGTTGCAGTGAAGGCGGGTGTACTGCTGCCGTTATGGCAAAAGGATTTGGTAGGGTCAATCAATGCGTGGGTTCTGCCCATAAGCCTTCCGCCGTTGTTGGTGCCCGCGCCAACGACATTCGCGTGTGATGCCCGGCAAAGGCTGAGCTCTTTTGTCTGGACACTCACTCTGCCGCTTGTTGTTGGCGGGGACGCCAACAACGGCAAGGAAAAATGACGGCGCAGCGGAAAATGTACGGGACGGTGCCGTGAGCGTAGTTTGATTCCAGCATCGCATACCGCTTTTTTCAATGGACTTGCCTATCTTGCCTCGCCATTCTTTCATTGAAAACGGACATTGCCCGACATGACTGGAAAACAAGCCTTTATCTCCCACACCACCAAAGACGACGCTTTCGTCAAATTGCTCCGCCAGAACCTGGAATCGCACGGGGTCTCCGTATGGGCCGACAGCCGCGAACTGGCAGCAGGCGATATTATGGACAATGACATCGAAAAAGCCATCGAGTCAGCCAATGCCTTCTACCTCGTTATTTCCAACAACTCATTAGCCAATCCACGCTGGGTAAAAAAGGAAACCCGAAAGGCACTTGTCATTCAGGCTGAACGCGGCGCGGACAATTACCGCATCGTGCCGATTTTATACGATGGATTGCACGAGGGTGCACTCGAACATTTTTTTGAAAAAACGCCGATTGCGATAAAAATCTCCTCTGGGCCCGGTGGTCTGCAAGCCGCCATGCCCGAAATACTCGCCGCGCTCGGCTTGCAGCGTCCCGACGACCCGGAACCCGCTTTCCAGCCGCCTGAGCCGCCCGTGAACGAACTCACCCTCGTGCTCGAAGACCCCGCACTTTACACAGAAGGCGGTGTGCGGCGGGGCAGCGGGCGAGCCAGACTCGAATTCCACCCAGCCGATGGCGGCCCGATGGTGAAAAGTGAGCGTTTTGCCTTCGTTTCCCCGCTCGGCCCCGATGTCGCCGACCGCATCCGATGGTATATCGAAGACTTTCCGCGCTACCCATTTTTGGAAAAAATATTGAGTCGCGCCGAAGAGGTGAGTGGGCAGTTGCCCGAATGGGGCAAAGCCCTGTTCGATGCCATCACGGCCGACGAATCAGCCCGCGCTTTGCTGCTCGAATGGAAAGGCGAAAAAGCCCACGAGCGGCGTTTTTCGATAGAGTTGGATGCCGCCGCGCCGAAGAATCTGCCCGACGAGCGCAAAGCCGAATTTTATGAAGCCGTCGGCATCTTGCTTTCCACCCCTTGGGAAATTTTGAATGATGGACGGGGCTTCCTTTTTCAAGGACAGCAACCCGTGCGAGTGCGCCGGATGCAGCCCAATCGCAAGAAAAAAGACTTCATGCCGCTCCAAAACGTACTCCGCATCCTGCTCGTGGTGCCGCGCCCGGAAGACAAAATGGCCGGGCTGATTGACCACCGCGCCGCTACCCGCGCCCTGCTTGAGGCGGTGGATGCCCTCGGCGACTTGGCCGAATTGCACATCCTCGAATCGCCGACCTTCCCGGCTTTGACCCAAAAAATCCGCGAAGCCAAAAATCTCGGCAAGCCATTTTCGGTGGTGCATTTTGACGGTCACGGCGTTTTTGACAAAAACAAAGGACTCGGTGCCTTGTGTTTTGAAAGTGCGGAAGAGGCGGAACAGGAAAAAATCACCGAACGCGCCACCGCCATCGTGGACGCGAAAGAACTCGCCGCCGAACTCGACCAACTGCGCATCCCGCTTTTTTTCCTCGATGCCTGCCAGTCCGCCCAAACCGACCACGACCCGACCGCTTCGGTGGCCGCCACCTTGCTCGAAAACGGCGTGGCATCGGTGGCCGCCATGTCGCACAGCGTGTTGGTGCCGGCAGCCGAAAAGTTCGCCATCGCTTTTTACAAAAAACTCGCCGAAGGCTCGCTCATCGGCTCGGCCATGCTCGCCGGGCAGCAGGCGCTGCACAACGACCCCGTGCGCCTCGACCTGCCTGACGGAGAAAAACTCCGCTTACAGGATTGGTTTGTGCCGGTGCTGTTTCAGGAGGAAAAAGACCCGCAACTCGTGCGCAGCGTGCCCGGAGCGCGGGTGCGCAAGATTTTGGACGAGCAATGGAAGGTGAAAATGGGTGCCACACCACCCGCACCGGCGCACGGCTTTGTTGGCCGCGACCGCGAATTGCTCGCCCTCGAACGCCTGCTGCAGCGCGAACGCTACGCCGTGCTGATTGGGCAGGGCGGCGCGGGCAAAACCACCCTCGCCACCGAACTGGCACGCTGGCTGTGCCGCACCCGGCGTTTTGGGCGGCTGGCTTTTGTTTCCTTTGAATTTTTGAGCGACACCCGCGCCGCCATAGACGCGCTGGGCAAGCAGTTAGAAGGCTCCAACTTTTCCGTCGGCACGTTTGAAAACGAGGAAAAAGCCATGCTTGCCCTCGACCGCCGCTTGCAAGAATACCCAACGCTCATCGTGTTGGACAACCTCGAAAGTATCCTGCCCGATACCGAGGGCAATGTGCCGCTTGGTGTACAACCCGCCACCGCGTTCACGGCATTTTTTGACAGGTTGCTAAAAAGCGACTCGCGCACCCGCCTGCTGCTCACTTCCCGCGAGCGGCTGCCCGAACCTTTTGATGCCGGAAAATGCAATGTGCGCATCGGTCGCCTCTCCGAGCGCGATGCCCTGCACCTCATCGCCGAGGTGATGAAACAGGAAGGCATACCCGTGCCGAGCCTCAATGTGGAAGACTTGGACAAACAATTCGGTGCGCTGGCGCAGACGGCCAACTACCACGCCCGTGCGCTCACCTTGCTGACCAAAATACTCGCCGAGCGCCGCGACGACCTGCCCGACCTCAATGCCGACCTCTCCCACCTGATGGCGGAATTGGACAAAAAATACCCCGGCGAGCGCGAAAACAGCCTCTTCGCCAGCCTCGAACTCTCGCTGCGGAGACTACGGCCCGAAGTGCGCGAGGTGGTGGATGTGCTGGCGGTGTATCACGGCGGGGCGGATATGGCGACATGGGCGATGGTGGCCGAGCAGGAGCAGGATGTCATTGGGCAGGTGGGCATGGCCTTGGTTTCGGTAGGGCTGGCAGAAGTGGCTTTGGACAAATTCCCCTATTATTTCAAAATAGACCCCGCTTTATCCGCCTACCTCAGCAGCCGCACCCCGCCCGAACTGCTGGAGGCTCGGCGGCAGCGTTGGCTGGAGGGCATAACAGCCTTGAGCGGCTTCTTGTACCAGCAACAAAGCAAAGACACCCAACTCGCCTACGACCTTTGCCGCCTTGCCGAAGCCAACCTGTTGGCCATGCTGGCAGGTTTGGAAAAACAAGCCGCTCCAGAGCAAATAGTAAATGAGGCTCAAACAATTGAAGCCCTTTTTTCCCAATTGGGTCGCCCGCAAGTAGTGCTATTTGCTCAAAAAGTCCGGGAAAAAGCAGCAACCGGGATAAGTGCATGGAGCAATGCCCAATTCAACCACAAAAGCGCGGCGGTGGACAGGTTTTTGGAACAAGGCAATCTGAACGCTGCATTTCAACTGGCGCAAGAAGTGCTTCAACAATGCGAACATGCGGGTGAAACGGCCTACCCCGAAGCAAAATACGACGGGGCTTTGGCGCATTTTATGTTGGGGAGGGTACTGTCAACGGCTGGCCGTTCAGAACAAGCCTTACCTTATTTAGAAGAATCCGAGCGGCGCTTTTTATCTCTTGCTGATGTTGGGGATACGGCTGCTGCTCGTATGGCTTCGGTGTGTTTGACGGAGATGGGAGACTGTTTTTTAGATTTAGGCAAATATGATGAAGCCGTCAAGAAGTATGAATCGGGTATTGAAATCGCTGAAAAATTGAATGACTTGCGGCAGGTGGCTGTTGGGAAAGGCCAATTAGCCACCGTCCGAATATACCAAAAAAATTACCCTGAAGCCTTGCGTTTATATATTGAAGCTAAAGATATTTTTGAACAATACCGCGAACCCGGTCATGTCGCGGTTGCTTGGAACCAAATTGGCATGGTGCATCGGGAAGCCAAAAACTTTATGGCGGCAGAAAATGCCTATCAAAAATCGCTGGCGATTCATATTCGGGAAAAAAACAAGTCATACGAGGCTTCTTCACTCAATCAACTCGGCAATTTGTACAATGCCATTGGGAGGTTAGAAGATGCTGTGCGGATGTTTGAGCGGGCAGTCACCATCTATGTTGAACTGAAAGATTTACGCTACGAAGGCTTAGTCAGAAACAACCTTGCCAACACCCTTCTCCAGCTCAACCGCCCCGACGAAGCCAGAACCCAACTGCTTCGTGCCATCGAATGTAAATCCCAATTCGGTCATGCTGCTACGCCGTGGAATGCTTGGGCTATTCTTTCTAACCTCGAAACCGCCGAAGGCAACCTGCCCGCCGCCGCCCAGGCCCGCCAAAAAGCCATGCAAGCATACATGGCCTACCGAAAAGATGGGGGCGAGAGCCATAGCAATCAATTCAACCGTATCGCAGCCACTGCGCAGGCTTTGCAATCTGGAGAGGAAGCACAACTTATTGAAGAACTGGAATCTGCGCTTAAACCGGGCGACCCAACCGAGTACATCGCCCTCATACGCGCCCTCATCTCCCTGCTGCGCGGCAGCCGTGACCCCGCGCTGGCCAATGACCCGGAACTGAACTACGCGAATGCAGTGGAATTGAAGTTGGTGTTTTTTGGTGGGTGAGTGCTGTCTCGCCCAAGTGAGGCGGTGACGGACACTTGTAAATAATTTCTCCTCCTCCGTGCAGCAATACCCCCCGCAGCAGCACCATTACTGAAAATCAATCAAAATGGATGCAACGCTGAAAAAACACATTGAC
>CAYZVM010000104.1:0-20194 GCA_964481485.1 uncultured Saprospiraceae bacterium
CGCTGCAAATCCACCGCAACGATGCGAATCCGCACCCGGTCGCCCATTTTGAACTGGCGTTTGTAGCGGCGACCCACAGCCTTTAGATTTCCTTCCTCCACGGTGTAGGTGTCGTCCAAATACTTGAACTCGACCAGCCCTTCGGCCTTAGAATCAGGCAGTTCCACAAAAAAACCGCGCTCTATCATCCCGCTGATGACACCCTCGAATTCCTCGCCAATGCGCGAGCGCACAAATTCTGCTTGTTTGTACTTGATACTTTCGCGCTCGGCGTCGGCGGCTTTGCGCTCTTGGTTGCTGACGTGTTTGCACTGTTCTTCCAACTTGCTCTTGTCCACGCGGTAGGTTTTTCCGTCCAGATTTCTTTCTAAAATCCGGTGCGCCAAAACGTCGGAATAGCGGCGAATCGGCGAAGTGAAATGGCTGTAATGCGTGAACCCCAGCCCGTAGTGGCCTATGTTGTTGGTGCTGTAAACAGCTTTTGCCATCGTGCGAATTGCCAGAGGCTCGAGCAGTTTTAGTTTGTCATTTTTGCGGGCGGCTTTCATCAGCGAATTGAATGCATGGGCAATTTGTCTCGGCGTATCCACCTTCATCGGGTGCCCCAGTTCGGCAGCGAAACGAGCGAAATCAGCCACCCGCGACATATCTGGCAGGTCGTGAATCCGATAGACAAAAGGCACTTCTTGCTGCGCATCTCCTTTTTTATCAATAAAGTACGCCACCTCCTTGTTTGCCAAAAGCATAAAATCCTCGATGAGCAGATGGGCATCTTTGCGCTCTTTCACGAAGGCCTCCAACGGTGTGCCGTCAGCCGCGAGGCGGAAACGCACCTCGTCGGTCTCGAATCCGATAGCACCGTTTTTTTCCCGCTCTTTGCGCATCTGTTTGGCGATGCGGTCGAGTGTTTTTACCGCCCTTTCTAGTTCTGGGAAAATGGTCAGTTGCAACAAGGCCTCGCTCGGTTTGCCCTCCAAAATCGTTTGCGCCTCTTCATAAGCGAAACGGTGCGCCGAGTGAATCACCGTTTTGCCAAACCAGCGCGACGTGATTTTCCCTTTTTCATCAAAAACAAAAACGGCGGAAAAAGTGAGCCGGTCTTGGTGCGGTACGAGCGAACAAAGGTTGTTCGACAATTTTTCCGGCAACATCGGGTTCACGCGGTCAACGAGATAGACCGAGGTGCTGCGCTGATATGCCTCTTTATCCAATTGAGAATCGGGCTTCAAATAGTGGGTTACGTCAGCAATATGCACTCCGATTTCCAAATAGCCGTTTTCTAACTCTCTGTAACTCAGCGCGTCATCAAAATCTTTTGCGTCCTCTGGGTCAATCGTGAACGTCAGGATATGTCGGAAATCACGGCGGCGAGCAATTTCCTGCTCCGAAATAGTATCGGGAATTCGCGCTGCCTCGGCCTCGGCTTCTTCGGAGTGCGTGAGTTCAAAACCCTGGTTGATGAGGATTTTTTTCATCTCGAAATCATTGCCGCCTGCTTCGCCCAAGGTCTGGCTCACTTTTCCGATGGGGACACGGCCTTTGCCTTCTTGCCAATCGGTGACGCGCACTACCACCTTGTCGCCGTCGCGGGCATCGCCGCAAGCTTCGAGCGGCACATAGATATCTACCGGCATATTCGGATTGTCGGGCAAAAAGAGAGCGTATTTGCGACTTTTTCGGAGGGTGCCGATGAAAAATTCGTTGGCGCGTTTGAGCACTGCCACTATTTCGCCTTCGGGTTTGCGGATGGGCTGGCCGCCTTTCCGGCGAGGCGGGGTGGGGAACATCAGTACGCGCACGGTGTCGCCGTTCAGCGCGCCGTTCATGTATTTTGGCGGTACATATACATCAGTGTCAAGCAGTTCGCTCACGATATAGGCCGACCCGGTGCGGGTCATGTCCACACGACCTTCGATGAATTTCCGGCTATTCGTTCTTAGTTGTTGGTTGTTGGTCGTTGGCTCCCGCTTTACATTTTGCTGTTTTTCGGTTTTTCGGTTTTGCGGTTTTGCACCTTCATCCGCTGTTAGTCGTTCGAGCGCAATGCCAAATTTATTTTCTGAAAATTCGGCGACCGAGCCTACTTGCACCAATTGGCGCAAGGCGTGTTCGACGGAGTCTTTGTTGTTATCTACGCGGAGCTGCTCGATGATTTGGCGGGCCGTAAATTGCTTTTTGGAGCGGGCGAGCAGGAACTTGAGGATTTCGATTTGCAGTTGTTGGGCAGACAGCTTTTTGTCGCCGCTTTTTTTCTTTTTGGTCATGCTTGATTTGCCGTAAAACTTATTTTTTAACACAAAAGAACACAATGTTTCACGGAGTAATTGATTGAAAATGAAAATTTTGATGTAAAAAAAGATGAATCTGTGTTTTGATTTCGCAGGTTAAAACAGGTCGGCTGCACAAAAAGTTGCTGACAGCACATCTTGGGTTTTGCTGGCAGGCTTGTTTACTTTTTGCTGATGTTGGGCATATTATTCTAAAAATTAGCATCCAAATAAAATCGGCAACCAATCACTGATTAAGTTTTTTCCTTACACTTGCTCTCGAATTGACCGCCGCGAAAACCAGTTTGTTTGCAAACAACCTTTTTAGATGCCTATGAAACAATCGCTTCTCCTCGCCGCGCCCCTTTTTGCCTGTCTTTTTTTAACAACAAAAAACAGCCTGAGTGCCCAAAACTGCGACAATCCCAACTCTACATTCGAGTTTGTGGGTAATGTCACCACCTATTTTTGCGAAGGCCCCGATGGGGTAGTTACTGTGGATGTCACGGTGGATGAAAACAACGACCCTGCCTGCATTGACTACATGGTGCTTGACTGGGACGATGGTACGTCCATTACTTTGGGGCCTGCCGATTTTGGCAACTACACCCATTTTTACGATTTCCCGGATTCCATTGCTTGCGAACTGACTCCTATCCAGCTGAACCCGCTGGTGACGCTCACGCTTGTTTTCAAAAACGGCAAAATCAACATTCGTTCGCAGTCGCTGTCCATCACGCTGCTGCCGCGCGGAAACATTGCCCCGATGCCGCCTTTTTGTGTCAGCGAGCCAGTGGAGTTCAACATCACCGATTCCTGTTATGTGAAATCTGCGCTGTGGGATTTTGGTGGTGGCCAGACTTCGACTTTGTTCAATCCTTCGTTTACTTGGAATACACCCGGCACCAAACTGGTAAAACTCTGTGTGTCCAACGACTGCGGCGAATCTTGCACCCAAACATTTATCAATATCCGCGAAAAACCCATCGTCAATGCCATCGATTATAACATTGTTCCGCTATCAGGCTGTTTCCCGGCGGACGTGACGTTTGACCCTTCTGTGATTGGAGTGGACGACTATGATTGGGCGGTCGTATCGCCCAGTCCATGTGCGGGGTGTTTCAACTTCCTGCCTCCCTCAGGTGTGGATTCTGTCAAACCGGTCATTCGATTTTTGAAAGAAGGCGTTTACGATGTCCAACTTATTGGCAAAAATCCGTGCGGCAGAGATACTTTTATCAGACAGATTCAAATTTTTGCCCCGCCCAACCTGAACCTCGTTGCTCCGCCAGCAGCTTGCAAAACGCTCAGTTACACGCCCAACGTGAATTATCTGAACCTCAACCCTGGCAGCATCACCTCCTATCAATGGATGTTCCCGAAAGGCACTCCAACAGCTTCAAACCTTTCAAATCCCGCCAATATTCAGTACGTCAACAATGGCGACACGGTGTTGATTGATACCGTAAAACTCACTGTTACAGGCCCTTGTGGCACGCAGACTTATACGACTATCGTCAGGGTGTACGGCAATACTGCGGTTCAGTTCGGGAATATCGGCCAAGTCTGTACGGGCGACGAGCCTTTCGTTATTCCTGTGACCCCGCCGCCGCCGCTCGGAACATTCGTGTTTATTCCTCCCTTGCCGGGTGGCTCTTTCGATCCGTCCACCGGAACACTTGGCCCTGAGGGAGTGCCGCCCGGCAATTATACCGTGACTTATACGGTCAGTGTCGTGGGTGCGCCAGCGGGTTGCTCGTCGCAAGGTTCCACGTCTTTCATAGTGGTAAATTCTGTGATAGTTGCCATCACCATGCCGGACAAACTATGTGTGGACGCGCCGCCGCTCCAATTTGTTTCTGACCCAACAACTGGCGGAACTTGGGCTGGTCAAGGCATTTTCAACTCATCCACCGGCCAGTACAGCCCGGCGCAAGCAGGAGTTGGGTTGGACACGGTCAGTTTTTCCCTCCCGAATCCATCGGGCTGTATTTCAAAAACTTCCGACATTATCGAAATCGTCGGTATCCCGCAAGTAACACCGCCCGATACCATTTTCACTTGCCATGTCCCGCAGGGAATCAATTTGGAAACAATCGGCAATTTTATATATAGCCCCGCCGGAGGGGCAAAAACATGGAGCGGCGCCGGCGTGAACCCATCAACCGGTGTGTTCACCAGCCCCGGTGTTGGAACGTACGACCTCTCACTTACTTACGATATTGACCCCTCCTGCGACACAACGGTGAATTTCGTGGTGCAGGTAGATGCCTTCGTCACTGCCGCCGCCGGGCTGGATGACACCGTTTGTCAAAGTCAGGGAATACTCTCGCTCACCGGCTCACCCGGCGGCGGAAAATGGGCGGGGCAAAACATTGACCCTGTGACCGGGGAAATTGACCTCAGCATTATTGTTCCAAATACCTACACTTACACCTATACCATCAGCGAAGGCACCCCCTGCGAGAGCAGCGACGTGGTGCAGATTACCGTATTCCCGGGCGATGGCGTATCGGTTTCACAAATATTGGATTACGTCTGCGAAACTGCCACTTCTTACACATTGCCCAATGCCTCACCACCGGGGGGGATTTGGAGCGGGCCGTCCGCCACAGGAAGCACAGTCAATGTCGCCGCGCTTGCCCCCGGCACCTACACCTATTCTTACACGGTCACAGATTTGCCCGATGCCTGCAATTCGGTAGAATTTACGCTAAATGTGGCCGCGCAGCCGTCGGCGAATTTCGCCTTGATACCTGACACAACTTGCATCGGCGAGACAGTCACAGTCATGCCAGTGACAACTTCTGGTGTGCAGTATCTCGTCAATTGGGGCGACGGCAATTCGGGGCCGATATTGAACCACGAATATGGAATGGAGGGCGATTTTTTGGTGATACTTACCGTAACGACGGAACACCCGATCAGTGGTGCGACATTGTGTTCCAATAATTTAAGTGAAAATGTGCACATCGTCGCACCACCGGAATTGCTTCAATTTAGCGTGGATAAAGACACGGGTTGTGCGCCACTTTTTGTGACTTTTATGAATCAAAGTATTGCCGAAAACGGGCAGTATGTTTGGCAATTTGGCAATTTCCAAACCTTCGTCGGCCAAGAACCGCCCGACCCGATTGAGTTTGTGCAAGGCACGGAGGACACAACCTATCTCGTCACGCTCACCGTGCTGACGGGTTGCGACAGCATGGTTTTTTCCAAAACGGTGACGGTGTTCCCGCAGCCTCGCGCCGACTTCGGCATCACCTACGAAGAGCCGTGCAGCGGCGGCATTTTGGAAATAAACAATACCAGCACGGGAAATCCGGCAAACAACAAATGGACGACCAGCACTGGGCTGATGTTCAACGCGTTCAACCCGCCGTGGCTCCAATTTTTTACCGATTCTTTGCCCTTGATAGTTGATATAAAACTATCCATCTCCAACCAATGCGGCACGGATTCCATCACAAAAAGTGTGACCGTGCATCCCACCGACGTGATTGCGCTCATCAATATTTCCGATACCACGCAGGTTTGCGTGGGCGACACGGTGATGCTCACCAGTTTTTCCACACCTGGCGCGCCGATTCGTTGGGCGACTTCCGATGGCAACACGTTTTTGCAAAACTCCATCAAAGTCTCGTTCCCGCAAGCTGGCCTCTACAAAATCACACTTTACGCCGAAGGTTGTGGGTATGACAGCATGGATATGTACGTCCGAGTACATCCGTTGCCGGAATTGGCAGTGGAACACCCGCAAATTATTTGCCCCGGCGATACGGCTCTGTTCAAGGTGTTGACCGATGCACCCGGCAGTTTGCTTCATTTCGGCACGGGCGATTCTTCGGACTTGAAAACAGCCCGATACTCTTACTTCCAATCGGGGATTTACCCGCTAGCAGCCGTCGCCACATCGTTGGTTGGTTGCAAAAAAACTTGGAACGGAAATATCGAAGTCGCGCCCAAGCCTGAGGCGCTCGCGCAGGTGCCAGACTCGGTCTGTGCTCGCGCGCCGGTGTTGTTCAATAGTTTGAGCACCAATGACTTGACCTGCATCTGGGATTTTGGCGACGACAATTTGGGCGACGACTGCGCCACGGTGCACACTTATTCGAACCCCGGCCTTTACACCGCCGCACTCACGGTAATTTCGCCCATTGGTTGCCGCGATACGGTGCTTGTGCCGGTATATGTTCGTATTACACCCACCGCCGTGCCGATGTTCCAATATTTAGAAAGATGCACGCCTGCGCTGGTACTTTTTAGCAGTCAATCTATCGGTGCTACCGAGTTGTTGTGGGATTTTGGCGACGGCACTACCGCCAGCGTTTCTCCTTTTACAAAAGAATACGGCACGGGCGGCATTTATCAAATCCGACTTTTTGCCACGAATGAAGGTATCTGTTCCGACACGGGCGAAGTGGCCGTTGAGTTGTGGCAAACACCCTTGTTTGATTTCGGAATAATAGAAAACTGCACCGTTGCGGCGGGTACAGACTTGAACATCAACATCCCTGTTGGGAATGTCCCCACCGTGACCGGGCCGGGCTACCAGCAAGATGGCAATTTTCACGCGGGGTTAGCACAAGGATATTATGATGTCAATATTGTCAGCCCGCAAGGCTGTGAAAACGACACCACCGTTTTTATCCCAAAACCGCTCGAATTGCTGCTAAAAGTTGCGGAAGATAGTTTTGACATCCGGCTCGGAGAGACGATTCAACTCGACGCGGTGGTGAACCAACTGAGCGTCCAGTTCAAATGGGAGCCGGGTCTTTGGCTCGAAAGCGACACGCTGGCCGACCCGGTGGCCGAGCCATTCAGGGACATTGCTTATTACGTCACGGCCACCGCGCTGAATGGTTGCACCAAATCCGATACGGTGTTTGTCGCTGTACAAGTCGAACGTGATTCGGGGCTGTACATCCCCGAAATTTTTACGCCCAACGCCGACGGCATCAACGATGTTTTTTACATCCGCTCGGTGAATCCTTCTGTGGATTACCTCGAAGATTTCATGGTTCTGGACAAACACGGAGAAATCGTGCACAGCGTAGCAGAATGCCCCGCCGAGCAAATTGTTTATGGTTGGGACGGCACATTCAAGTCTGAAAAGGCAGAAATGGGGGTTTATCGCTATCAATTGATAGTCGTTTACAAGGATGGGATCCGTGTGCCCAAAAGCGGATTTTTGATGTTGGCGCGATAGGCTCGAAACGGTTTTTTCTTCATCAACAAACACCAAAACATGAAAAAACATCTTTCCTCATTTCTCTTTTTCTTGACCAGTTTCGCCAGTCAGGCACAAGATTTTATGCTTTCCCAATTCTACTCCTTGCCCATGTCGGTGAATGCCGCCGCCACGGGCTATATGGAATCGGGCAACCAGCGTATCTCGTTGGCTTACAGGGGCAATTGGGACGATTTGAACACCGAAGGCATCTATCAAGGTGGTTTGGCGGCGTACGAATACCGCCATTGTTCGAAGCACAATTTTTGGGCGTTGGGCGGATTGTTGCAGGCTGAAGGGGCGCGGTTCGCCCGGTTTGAGCAGGCGCAGTTGCGGTTGTCGGGCGCGTTTCATTACAATTTGGGAGAAGGCATCTATGCCTCCGTCGGGGGTGGGGGAGGGGCGCTGCAATACGGCGCTGCCTTGGGCGACTTGCGCTACGACCGCCAATTTGTCACCAATGTGGGCTACGACCCCAACTTGGGCAGCGGTGAAACGTTTCCCAGCGACAACTTGATTCGACTCGATTTGAATGCCGGGGCGCAGGTGTACGATGCCTACCGAGGCTGGGGCGCGGGTATCGCATTCACACATCTCAACCGACCGGAGTTCAGTTTTTTGGGAGAACAAAACTTCCTCGGCATCGGGTTGGCGGTGCATGGCACGGGCACGATTTGGATGAAAAAAGCGCAAAGAGGTCGGGAAAGGCCGGAAGGATCGGCGTTGATTATCAGAGGTTTGTACTTTCGCCAATCGGTTTCGGGCAGCAACAGCCGACAATGGCAGACATTGTTGGGCGGGTTTTACAAACTCAAAGGAAAGGGCGACGGGACGTTTTTGGCGGGCTGCATGGCGCGGTTTGCCGGGCGCACAGGTCGGGGTGCGGTCATAGAATCGCTCGTGCCATCTTTGCAAATGGGCGGCGCAGCGCGTATAGGGCTGAGTTACGATTTCAATGTGCAAAAACTGGCCGTGCCTTCTGCCGGGCGGCTGGAACTGACGTTCGGGTGGACGTTCGGAAATGAGCAGCGGTGCATCAATTGTTTTGATTTTTGAAATCTTTAACCACCGAGTGTGTAACTCTCTCTGCGTTTAGCCGTTTACTTTCAAAATATCACTGCAAAACATGAAAAATCTGCTATTCGCCCTGTTGGCTTTGTTTTCCTTCAACATTCTTTCTGCGCAAACCGGCAAAGCACCTGCCGAACAAAACGACCCAGCGGCAAAGAAAATCCTTGATAAGATTCGGAAAAAATACGAAGGCTACAAGTCGCTCGAAGCCTCATTTGCCCTCACAATTGAATTGCCTGGCCAAAAGCAAGAAGTTCAAAAAGGCACCATCGCGCAGGACGGCGATGCCAAATTTCGCCTCGAAATGGATCAACAAGTCATCATCAGCGACGGCAAAACGACTTGGGTCTATCTGAAAAAAATCAACGAGGTGCAGATAAACGATGCCGACCCGAAAGACACCGAAAATGGTTTTCTTACACCAAAAGACTTGCTGAAACGCTACCAAAAAGGCGACTACCTCTACGCCGTGACGGATAAGACGACCGAGAGCGGCAAATTGCTCACCCATGTCGAGTTCAAGCCGAAAGACAAAAATTCGGAATATTCCAAACTCCGTGTCAGCGTGGACGAGAAAGCAAGTTCGGTTCAGAGCGTCAAGGCATTTGGCAAAGACGGTTCGCGCTACAGCTTCAGCATCAGCAAGTTAACACCGAACAAACAATTCGCTGCCGAACATTTTACCTTTGACGTAAAGAAATATCCGGGCGTGAAAGTGGAAGATTTGCGGATGTGAGGCATCAACTTTTCTTGCCCTCGCTCAATGCTTCCCCAATCGCGTTCAAAGCCAGCACCGTCACGCATATCGCCAGACCCGGCGGCAGCGCCACCCACCAATCGGTAGGGTAGGAGCGGGCGCTGTTGAGCAAGCTCCCCCATGATTTGCCTCGAAATTCGTCGCCACCAAAACCAAGAAACGACAACGCCGCCTCCAGCAACACCGCCCCGGCTACCCCAAACGCGAAAGCAATCAAAGTCGAGCGGAGCGCATTGGGCAGAGCATGGCGCAACAGTATCCGTGTTTCTGGCAGCCCCAGCCCCCGTGCCGCCGTCACGAAATCCAGTTCGCGCACACGCAGCAAATCCGCCCGCACGAACCGCGCCACCCCCGTCCAGCTCATCGCCCCGATGAGCGCGATCATCAGCCAGATAGATTGGCCTTGCGGCATCAGCGCGGCAATGGCGATGACAAAAATGAGCTTAGGGATAGAGTTGAACACTTCCGCCAATCGCATAATGAGCAAATCCGCTGGCACTGTGATGGCTTTCGAAAAAAAGAAAAACCAGCCAAGCAGCCGACTTAAACCATTGAAAAAGAGTATAATGCCAAAAAAGACAAGGGTGGAAACGCCCCATTCTGCCAACGTTTCGGCCTCCTGCAAGGCATATTGCCGGGCTGTAAAAGCGTAAAACCACGCAACCGGCAGCCCCAGTAAAGTAAACCACAATTGGCCTCTTTGCACCCGCAGACGGTCGTCGCCCCAAAAACCCGCCAATGCTCCCAACAGCAATCCAATACCCATCGCCATCACCATGGCCGTTACTCCGGTCAGCGCTGCAATCCGTGCGCCCGATACCAAGCCCGCCGCCACATCGCGCCCTCGATCGTCCGTGCCGAGCCAGTGCCGAAATGCGCCGGGCAACTCCGGGTGCGCCGCGCCCGGCCGCGCCCGGCCTGCCACCGGAGAAGCGATTTCGCCCGGAGAAAAAGGTATCGGGGCAAAAACAGCAGATTCGTAAGGGAAAGCCCTCCAAAGATTTGTGACACGAATCGAATCCAACAAAGGATGCCCAAATGGGACGTTTTTGTCCGCCCACACCGTGCGCAGCCCCGGCCAGAAAGATTCCCCGCCGATTCGGCAATACAACGGACGCCCGTTGGCGAGGAAATCCCGTCCCAGTGCCAGAAAAAGCAAGATGCCGAGTATCCAAAATGCAGGGCGAAGTTTAGTTGTCATTTATTGTGCGTTCATTCAAACGGAAAAACAATCCTGAATTCATTTTCCAAACACGCCGCCGATGACCGATTTTTTGCAAAACCGAGCATAAACCCGCCACCGCCCGCGCCGCAGATTTTCAAGATAAAATCCTCATTATCAATATTTTTTTGCCAAAAACTTTTTACCGTCGCGGGAATCATCGGGCGGAAATGCTCAAATTGGAAATGCGAAACGTGCCGCAGGTTTTGCCAAAAATTGTTGCCATCGGCATTCAGCCAAGCCTGCACCGTCGCCTCGTGGGCGGGCAACAATTCAGCGTTCATTTTTTCCGAAAAAACTGCATCGCCGCTTTGTTCCAAAAACCACTGAACAAGTGGGCCTGTTTGGCGCGGCAAATTCGTGTCAAGCAGAAAAACGACCGGGCGATTATCTTGCCACTCAGCCATTTCAGCCACCGACACTTCAGTTTTGTTTTTGATTACCAATGGTTTATTTAAATAACTCGTCAGCGGGTCGATACCCGAACTCGCACCGTGGAAGAAACTTTCCATCCGCGCAAAAACAGTTTTTAATTTCACCAAATCACCCGTTTTCGTTCGGCAATAGCGGTCGTAAACCGCCGCGCACAGCGCCCCCGAGCTACCCAATCCATAACCGACCGGGATATTAGAACGAAAAAAAAGGCCGAACAACAAGTCTTTCTTCAGCTGCGCCACATCCATGCCCGGCACCTCTTTCCACAAATCGCTGTCGGCAAATTCAGAAAGGCGCATTTGCAGGCCTCGAATGTCCGCTTTGGGGCTTGCTTGTTCCCATTGTCCATTGAAAGTCGGCACTGGTACAGACAACGCCGAGGCACCAAGCAAGAGAACGTGCTCACCGAAAAGGAGGAGTTTGGCAGGATAGTTTCGCATGGCGCAAAAGTGCGAAATCGAAATCGGATTCATGAAAAATTAAGAACCATTCCATCATTGCGCCGAGGTATTAGCTGCTTCCGAACAATCATTACCTTCGCGCTGTTTTTTTGCCCTTCGCAAATTTTTTCGTTCACTCAATCACCCATTCACTCATTCAATATGAGTCAATTCCCACACCCGGACAGGTTCGTCCGCCGGCATATCGGGCCCAGCGAGGCCGACACCCATAAAATGCTGAAAACCCTCAAAGTCAATTCGTTGGATGAGTTGATTGGGCAAACGGTCCCCGACAGCATTCGCCTGAAAAAACCGCTCAACCTTCCGCCCGCCCTTTCCGAATTCGAGTATTTGCAAGATTTGAAAAAAGCCGCGCTGCAAAACCGCGTGATGCGCAACTACATCGGCATGGGCTACTACGGCACCATCACGCCATCGGTCATCGCCCGCAATGTGTTTCAAAACCCTGGCTGGTACACCCAATACACGCCTTATCAAGCTGAAATCGCGCAAGGCCGCCTCGAAAGCCTGCTCAATTTCCAGACGATGGTGAGCGACTTGACCGGCCTGCCCATCGCCAACGCCAGCCTGCTCGACGAGGGTACGGCCGCTGCCGAGGCGATGCACATGTTTTATGCTGAAAAGAACAAACGGGCAAAACCCGGCGAGGAAGCCAACGAGTTTTTTGTGTCCGACAAAGTGTTTCCACAAACAATTGATGTGCTGAAAACTCGTGCTTTGCCACACGGAATTCAACTCGTCATTGGCGATTGGAAGTCATACAATTTTTCAGAAAAAACCTTTGGCGTATTGCTCCAATACCCTGATAAAGAAGGAAATGTGGAAGATTATCGCGCCTTTGTGGAAAAAGCGAAAGCGCACATGACCTATGTTTGTGTCGCTGCTGACATTCTCGCGCTGGCACTCCTCAAGCCGCCCGGCGAATGGGGTGCCGACGTGGCTGTTGGCAACACGCAGCGCTTCGGTGTGCCGATTGGTTACGGCGGCCCGCACGCGGCATATTTCGCTTGTTCGGAGGATTTCAAGCGCCAGATTCCTGGCCGTATCATCGGCGTTTCGATGGACAAGCACGGCAACCGCGCCCTGCGCATGGCGCTCCAAACCCGCGAACAACACATCCGTCGCGAAAAAGCAACTTCCAATATTTGCACTGCACAGGCACTGCTTGCAAACATGGCTGCTATGTATGCCGTTTATCACGGCCCGAAGGGTATTCGCGGCATCGCTGAGCGGACGCACAAAATGGCAGTCGCGCTCTCAGCGGCATTGGAAAAAGCAGGGTTCAAACAAACCAACTCGTATCTTTTCGATACGCTGCACATTGAACTTGCTGAAAACCAATTCGTTGATGTTCGAAAAAGAGCTGAACAAGCGGGCATCAATTTCTTTTATGAAAAAAATGCCCTGCAAATTGCGCTCGACGAAACGACCACGGAAGAGGATTTGAATGACATCCTGAAAGTCTTTGGCGTTGCGGGCGGCATTAACGAACAACAAACAACGAACAACGAACAGCGGCTTGCGCTTGTGCGTGAAAGCACCTATCTGACCCACCCGGTTTTCAACACCTACCACACCGAGAGCGACATGATGCGCTACGTCAAACGGCTCGAAAACCGTGACCTGTCACTCATGCACTCCATGATTTCGCTCGGCTCCTGCACGATGAAATTGAACGCTGCGACGCAGATGATTCCGGTGAGTTGGGAGAATTGGGCGAACATGCACCCCTTCCAACCTGCCGAGCAAGTGAAAGGTTACGCCCACATTATCAGCGAGTTGGAAAAATATTTGTGCGAAATAACAGGCTTTGAGGCTTGCTCTTTGCAGCCCAATTCCGGCGCACAAGGTGAGTACGCTGGCCTCATGGCCATTCGTGCCTATCATCAGGCCAACGGCGGCACCCATCGAGATGTGGCGCTCATTCCGTCCTCCGCACACGGTACCAATCCCGCTTCGGCGGTCATGGCCGGCATGGAGGTCGTGGTAGTGGCTTGCGACGAACGCGGCAATATTGACGTGTCGGATTTGAAAGCAAAAGCCGAGCAACACGCTGCCAACCTTGCCTGCCTCATGGTGACGTACCCTTCCACACACGGCGTGTTCGAGGCAGAAATCATTGAAATTTGCCAAATAATCCACCAATACGGCGGCAAAGTGTACATGGATGGCGCGAACATGAACGCCCAAGTCGGCCTTACCAGTCCGGCTACAATCGGCGCAGATGTTTGCCATTTGAATTTGCACAAGACCTTCGCCATTCCGCACGGCGGTGGCGGCCCGGGCATGGGGCCGATTTGCTGCAACACGAGCCTCGCGCCATTTTTGCCCAAACACGTTTTCGCTGAAACAGGCGGCGCACAAGGCACGACGGCGATTTCAGCCGCTCCTTGGGGCAGTGCGAGCATCCTGCTGATTTCTTATGCTTACATCAAAATGCTTGGTGCAGAAGGAGTTACTGACTCTACGAAGTACGCCATCTTGAATGCGAACTACATGAAAGCCCGCCTGAAAGAAGTTTACCAAATTCTTTACACCGGCGACAAAGGACGCTGCGCACACGAGTTTATCCTCGATTTGCGACCGTTCAAAACGCTGGTGAGCGCCGAAGACGTGGCTAAAAGATTGATGGACTACGGCTTCCATGCGCCCACGTTGTCGTTCCCGGTGGCGGGCACGATTATGATAGAGCCGACGGAAAGCGAGAGCAAGGCCGAACTTGACCGTTTTTGCGACGCGCTCTTGGCGATTCGGAAGGAGATCGACGAAATCGCGGCTGGTGATTATGACTTGGAAGACAATGTGTTGCACAATGCGCCGCACACTGTTGACGAAACGACTTCCGACAAATGGAACCACAAATACAGTCGCGAAAAGGCGGCTTTCCCGGTGCCTTATCTGCGCCAGGGTTTCAAATTCTGGGCGACGACGGGTCGAATTGACCAAGCATTCGGCGACCGGAACTTAGTGTGCACTTGCCCGCCGATAGAAGCGTACGCGACTGCGGAATGACGATTTGTAACTTTCAATTTACAAAAGCAGGCTGCCGGGAACACTCCAGGCAGCCTGCTTTTTTTAGTTGCTAAACTGTTTTATATTTCGCGCTTGATTTGATAAATTTTGTCTCTTGGGGGGTTAGTCTGAAAAGTCAGAAAGACCGAAAGTATTTTTGGTTTCCGTTTCATAAAAACTATTTCAAATGAAACCAGCCTTTCTCTTTTTTTTCGCGAGCTGTTTTTCAGTGTTGACGGCAACAGCCCAAACTCATTGGGGCACCCGCGTCCAGACGAGCAAAATTGTTGTTCGGTTGAATGGCCAAGAGTACTGGCAACCGCTTGATTGGCATGCTTTTGTGCTTGCCGAAACCAATTTGGGCGCGGACTTTTGGCTTCAGCCCGAATTAGGGTTTGGCACCCGCCACACAGTCTATCACTCGCGCAGCCGGGGGCACAGCTTCATGTATAGATACAATCTATTTCAGGTGCAGACAAATTTGCTCTGTAAGTACCTAGTTGATATGGGGAACTGGAAAACCTTTCCGTATATAGGTTTGACAACAGATTATACCATATCAGGGCAATTGCATTATGATGGGTGGGCGATTCAGTACCAAGCCCCGACGGCCTCGTTTGAAAATCAGATGCACCTAGGCTTTGATTACTATCACTACAAACGATTTACTTATGGGCCGATATTTGGGGTTTCTCTCCAGATTCCTGTAAAAAATGGCAGATTCGTTTTTGATGTGCGTTGCAGCACTTATTCCTTGAGCGTAATTCCTTGCGAAGGTTGTAACGCTAAAGAAGGGAGTTTCAGCCTCGGCGCAGGCTATATTTTCGGTACAGGTAATTGAATAATGAAATAGAGAAAACAGGCTGCCGGGAATGTTCCCGGCAGCCTGCGCTGATTTGATAAGTTTTACCTTTTTTTGGGGGGGGGAGGAAATTGCAATGTCGGAAAGACCGAAAGCGCTTTCGTTTTCCGGAATTACCTGCCATTTGCCCATCCCAAACGGGGTGCAGAAGTAAGCACATCTGGCTCGTTTCGCCAAACTAACCTTCCAGCATTTCTTTCAATTCCAGCAAGTCGGGATGTTTTGAGCCGGTGGCGGAGGCTTTGGCGAAGTGTTCTTTGGCTTTCGACAAGTCCTTTTTTGCAACATAAATTTTGGCGAGCAGACGATTCACATCAATGTTGCCGGGCCGTTTTTGGTATTCGCCGAGAGCGTATTGCAGCGCCTTATCGTAGTCGGGCAGCAAATCGGTGTAGAGCGCGGCCAGTTCCATGCTCATGTTGTGTCCTTTGTCCATGTCTTCCTGCACCATAGTCAGGATATCGGGGATGAGCGCCTGATACTCCGCCGTGCGGCCAGTTTCTTTGTACAGTTTGGCCAATGTTTCATAAAAACCAACTTCAGGGATAATGTCGCAGGCTTTTTTCGCAAGTTCTTCCGCTTTCGCGTAATTCTTTTTGTGCATCTCGACTTCGGCGAGGGCAGCAATGGCAAAGGGATAGTCGGGGCGTTCGGCCAAAATCATCTGGTATTGCAGCTCGGCATTTTTCCAGTCGCCATAAGTTTGGTGGATATGGCCGAGTGTGAGCCGCGCCCAAGCTGTGGCCTCTTGGCCAGGATAGCCCGCTTTGATTGCCATGTCCAGCGCCTCGATAGCGCCCGGGACATCGCCGTGAATTTCCCTCAGATATGAAACCCGCGAATAGGAGCGCAAATCTGGGCGGATGCTCACCATTTTATCGGTCATCTCGACGGCTTTCGGGTAATTGCCGAGTTCGACATTGGCATCCACGAGCGCGCCGTATATCTGCGCATTGTAGGGGTTGATTTCCACGGCTTTTGAGGCAGTAGCAAAAGCACTGGCAAAATCATGCAGTGAAAGTTGGACGTTCGCCTTGGCAGCCAGCGCACGGAAAAGGAAATCCTTTTGGTCAATTTTCAATGTAGCAATATCCTTTTGGGGAATACGAGTTAACACCTCCTCCAACATTTGCAGCGCCGCCGGGTAATAATGCGGGTGCTCGCCGGTGACGCGGGCTTCCTGAATGAAAAGTTCGGCGAGTTTTAGACGCGGCTCGAGGGCGTTTTGGTCTGTGATAATCGCCAAACGCTGGGTGCCGTAGAAGTTTTGGACATCGTCCCATTCCTTGCCGTTGCGGATGGCCTCGTTGCGGTCAAGTAATTTGGGAAGAGATGCGGCGATTTGTTCGGGCAACAGGCTTGCTTTGGCGGTTTTAATGTCGCCGTTTTGGGTGCAGGCGGCGAAAAGCAGGCCTGCAAGAAGGAGCATTTGGAAAAAAGTCGAGCGGTGCATAGTTGAGTTTTTTTTGATAAAGTTGTTTGGGAAAACATACGAGTGCAGCGTCCCGATGGATTTCCATTGTATGACAAAAAAACAAAAACCCCGATCGGAGCGCACTCCGCCGGGGTTCGTCTATGCACAAAACTCGGTTCGCTTTCTGATTCCATCAACTTCAAAGTCAATGTGTTGCGTTTTCAAGCCCAAGACTTCATTCGTGGGACAAGAAGAGAAACCGATTTATCGGTTTGGTTTTTTCAAAAACTAAACGTCACAAACCCTTTCGCAAAAAATGGTGTGCCAGGTGTAAAATGAATTTCGGAAACTGGCTCCGTTTCATAAGGCAAGCGCGACCCCGTCTCGAATTGCGCCTCTTTCCATGCCACATTCAGCAGGTTTTGTGCCGAAAAGCCAAACTCCCAATTGCCTTTTTTCCAGCCAGCCACTGCGTCGAGCAGCAAATAGCCTTCAGCGTTCAGGTCGTTGGCTTCGTTGGCGGGGCGGTCGCCGAGGTAGCGGAATCGAAGGCTGCCAAATAGACCTTGCCCTTTATCCCAACTCAAGCCGCCCGTGCCGGTCCACTGCGGCGCAAGCGGAATATACTGAGCGCCTTCCGGTTCGTCGGTCGAGCGGGCGTGAGAGTAGGTCAAGTCGGCATCCGCAAAAAGGTAGCGGAGCAGTTGCAGCCGCGCCGAAACGTCCACGCCCAGTCGGCGGGTTTTGCCACTCGGCTCCACGATGCCTGCGTCGCCGACATAGACAAACTCTTGATCCAGCGCGAGATACCAACCTGCCACATTGAAGAGTAGGGCAGGGGAGGGCTTGAAAATCGCGCCCACGTCTACGCCCAATGCTTTTGGCAAAATCTCTTTGCCGTCTTGCGGCACTACCACACGGGCATCGTTGGAATGAAAGCCGTAGCCGCTGTTGACATAGAGCCGCACCGAGCTTGCTAGGTCGTAAAAGAGGTTCAATTTTGGACTGAAAATGCTCGCCGCCACCTGTTTGGGGGTATAAATGGAGTCGAGTTTATTTTCGTAGGAGAATTGGAACAGGTCAAATCGCCCGCCCGCGTTGAGCGTGAGACCCGGCGCGATTTCCCAAGCAGCAGAAGCATAAGCACCTGTGTTAGTTTCGTTTACGTCGCCGAGCGCGATGGGGTATTGAACAAATTGGCGCTGGCGGGTGCGGGAGAGTTCGTTGTCGCTCACGTCGTCATTGCGGAAAAAAAGGCCGAGTTCGGAAGTGAGGCGCTTTCCGCCGAGTTGACCTTCTTTTTGGTACGCGCCATTGTAGCCAAAGATGCGGCGATGCTCCTTTTGGCGGATTTCGTCGCCGTTCACGGGCTCATCCAGAAAGAAGGTGAAGTTGGAATAAAGTTCAAAAGCGTAGTCCGAGAAGTAGAGTTGGCTTTTGAACAAACTGTTGTCTTTCAAATTTTTGACGTGCTCAAAATTGAAATTGTAGCGACTCGTGATGCCGCCCTCGTTGTCGTCAATGGCACCAAAACGGTCAATCAGGCCACTTTGCACGGCGCGTTCGGGTACTTGGCCGGAAGCGTTCCATTTGCTTTGAAAAGCTGAGGCGGAGAAAGAGATCCGTTGTTCGTCGTCAAGCAGGGCGTTGTATTTTCCAAATAAATTCAGGCGGCGAAAGGCTTGCGGGCTGTCGAAATAGCCGTCGGAATAGAAAGTTTCGGAAGCGATGTAGGCGTGTTGGTTGCGACGGGCGGCATTTTTTCCCAATAAATTAAAAGCGCCGACCGCACGGGCAGTAGCAAATTGCCCGGCTTCCACTTTCAAAAAACTTTTGTCCAAAGCGTCGGCTGTTTTGAAACGCACGAGGCCAGCGGTGGCGAAATCGCCCGCGTCGGCGTAGTATGGGCCTTTTTTAAACTCCACATTGCCAATGATTTCTGGGATGATGAAGTGCAAATCGGCATAGCCCTGCCCATGTGCGTGGCTCACCATGTTGACCGGAAGGCCGTCCACCGTGAGGTTGATGTCGGTGCCGTGGTCAATGTCGAAGCCGCGCAGGAACATCTGCTCGGCCTTGCCGCCGCCCGCGTGTTGGGCGATGAAAAGGCCCGGCACGAGCCGCAACACATCCTGCGAAGTCGTGATGGGGCGGGTACGGATGTCGAGCGCGCTGATGCTCTGGAAAGGCTGGTGGACGGAGGTCTTGATTTCCACATCCTGCAAATTGATGGGGGCCTGGGCGAGTTCGATGCGCACCACAGTCGTTTCGGAATCGCGCACATTTACGTTGCCAATGGTTTTTGTTTCAAAACCTACATAATTGACAGCCAGCGTGTAATCACCTGCTGCGAGGTTGTTGAAACTAAAAAAGCCGAGTGTATTGGAAGTGATGTATTGGCCGCCCGGCTCGATGCGGACGACTGCTCCGGCAAGTTCGATTCCGGTCGCGCTTTCGGTGATTTGACCGTTGATGGAGCCGTTGTGTTCGCCCGCTGTTGTGCTGCTGGGGAAGAAGATGCCCACTTTTGCCAAGGCTATGGCGGGTAAAAAAAGGAGGAGCGCGAGATGTGGAAGTCTGTTTTTCATTTCGAGAGCGATTTGATTTTGTTCAGGTTCATGTACGAAAAGAGGGGGCGTTTGGATTTTTCCATGCTTTGCCGTCAGTTGGGTACAAGTGACATTTGAAGAAGAAATAAAGAAAACAGGTTGTCGAGAATCTTCCCGGCAACCTGTTTTTTTTATTTCCAAAAAATTGATTTTCAAGACACTAAGAAAAGGTGCTGGAGTAATGTGCCGTTCTTTAGCGAAGTGGCAACTTAAAATCACCACCAATCTTTATCAAACCTGCTATTGCTTCAACAACTTACCTGACTGCAACAGATTTCCGTAGCCATCATACACATTGGCGATATAAAGACCGACGGGCAAATTTGCCGAATTCCAAATCTTCGTATGCTCGCCTTCGGGCAAGAAGCCGGAGAACGGTGTGCCAACGAGCCCGCCGCGCACATCGAAAATACGGATTGTCACATCAGTGCCGTAGTTGACTTTGAGCTCAAACGTCGTCTGACTCTGGAACGGGTTGGGATAATTGCGCATCAACACGGGTTTTTGGCTCAAACCAATGATGCCGCCACCTGGGTTGTTAGTCGAAGTGTAAATCAGCCCACCACATTCGCTGGTGCCGCTGAACGGCATGGCGACATAAGGAAACGTCGTGCTGAAGTCCACATCGTTTCTATCTACCCCCGTCGAATAGGTCAAAACGCCGAGCAAATCAGGTGTCACCGGCGAACCGCCTGCTGTGTAGTCATCGTACCAAAGGCCGATAGCCGCCAGCGCCACACCTGCAACTGCTTGTAATTCAATACGCGTGACATCGTCCTCCAATCGGCGGCCATTTGGAAAACCGTCCATGTTCGGGATGAATTCGAGGTTTGCATTTGTGTTGTAAGGTGCCG
>CAYZVM010000105.1:0-20163 GCA_964481485.1 uncultured Saprospiraceae bacterium
AATTTACAAGTTATTATTTACCCGTTCCTAAAACAACGCGGCTACCCACAAGAAGTGTGAATAGCCGCGTCTTGGATTTTTCAAAAAAACAGTTTAAAAATTCTCGAACTCGGTCTCTGTGTTGGCGGGTGCTCCGTTAATATCAGTGGCGTATTTGATGACCAATTTGCTGGCAGTGAGTTCCACAATTTCGCCCTCAAAATCGAGGTCGGTGCCAGTTACTTTGATGTGCGTTTCGTTTTGGGTCAACTCCCAAGTTCCGATGGTTTGCTGTGGATCGGCAGCATCGCATTTAGTTATGCCTTCATCAGATACGAGTACGCCGTCCGGTTCAAAAATGAAATAACCGTCTTTCTCACAAGTGCTTAAGAATAGCAACAGATCAAACTCGACAGTACTACTACCGGAGAGCGTTGCCTTAGAAGACACAATTTTCCATTTGCCATTGATGAGTGAGTCTGCCTTACCATTAGAATCATCATTGTCGTTTTTACAAGCACCCAGTAACAGGGCGAGGCCAAGCAGGAAAAAAATCGGTTTTTTCATAGCACAAGTAGTATTTGAATGAAGGAATGAGTTTAGTGCCGGAAATGCCGGAACCCGGTCATAACCATCGCCATCCCGAATTTATTGCAGGCATCAATCGAGTCTTGGTCTTTCACCGAGCCGCCGGGCTGGATGACCGCCGTGATGCCCGCCTCGTGGGCGATTTCCACACAGTCGGGGAAAGGGAAAAAAGCGTCGGAAGCCATGACTGCGCCGTCGAGGTCGAAACCGAAAGATTTTGCTTTGGCGATGGCTTGCCGGAGCGCGTCCACGCGGCTGGGTTGGCCGCAACCCATCCCGATGAGTTGGCGCTCTTTCACGAGTGCGATGGCGTTGGATTTCAGGTGTTTGACGCACTTCACGGCAAAGATGAGTTCACCGACTTCTTTGGGCGTGGGCTTGCGCTCGGTCACGGTGCGCAGGTCGGCTTCGGTTTCGGTTTTGAGGTCGGTGTCTTGCTCCACCACGCCATTCAGCAGACTGCGGAAAGAGCGTTTTGGCACTTCAAAACTTTTGATTTTCAACAAAATACGCTGCTCTTTCTTTTTCAAAAGCTCCAATGCTTCCGGCTCAAAATCGGGCGCGATAAGCACCTCATAGAA
Organism: uncultured Saprospiraceae bacterium; assembly: GCA_964481485.1. Classification (GTDB taxonomy): domain Bacteria; phylum Bacteroidota; class Bacteroidia; order Chitinophagales; family Saprospiraceae; genus M3007. The sequence goes on from CAYZVM010000105.1 coordinate 1,149, forward strand.
GAGTTTGTTGATTTCCTGCGCGGTTGCTAAATCCACTTTTGCGTTGGTGATAAAAATGCCGCCAAAGGCCGAAGTGGTATCGCAAGCGAGCGCGGCCTGCCATGCCTCCAGCACGGTCATTCGGCGCGCCACGCCACAAGCGTTGGTGTGTTTCAAAATGGCGAATGCGGGTTTGCCGACTTGGAATTCGCGCATCAACAGCACCGCCGCGTCTATGTCCACGAGGTTGTTGTAGGAAATGGCCTTGCCGCCGAGTTTGTCAAAAATTTGTTCGAAATCACCAAAAAACACCCCGTTTTGGTGCGGGTTTTCACCGTAGCGCAGGATGTCGGAGCGGTGAATCGAGTGTTTAAAAGAGATGTCCGCCGTACCTTCGTTGAACCAGTTGAAAATGGCGATGTCGTAATTGGAGGTGACCTTGAAAGCGCGGCGGGCGAATTCGCGGCAATTGTAGGCCGAAAATTCGCCGTTCTGTTCGTTGAGCAAATCGAGGAACATTTTGTTCTCGTCTTTCGAAGCCACCACCACTACGTCTTTCCAGTTTTTGGCCGCCGCCCGGATGAGCGACACGCCGCCGATGTCAATTTTTTCTATTATTTCCGCCGGGTCGTTTGAAGTTTGCACCGTTTCCTCGAAAGGGTACAAATCCACGATAACACAGTCGATTTCAGGGATTTTGTACTCTTCCAATTGTGCCAAATGTGCTGGTTCGCGGCGCGCGAGCAGACCGCCAAAAACGGCGGGGTGCAGCGTTTTCACCCGCCCGTCGAGGATGCTCGGATAGCCGGTGAGCGACTCTACGGAGGTGACTGGGATGCCGAGTTTTTGGATGTAGGTTTGGGTGCCGCCGGTGCTAAATAGTTGAACGCCAAGTTCGTGTAAGCGGCGGATAATGGGTTCGAGGCCGTCTTTGGAATAAACGGAAATGAGGGCTGAGCGAATTTGCATAAGTGAGGGAAATGAGCGGTAATTAGGAGACATTAGAGGGTCATTATTTTGAAATTCCTTGTGTTCAAAATGACTTTAATGACCTGAATGACCGACAATGATTTTTAAGAAGGCGCAAAAGTACGATTAAACCCGACCTAAAATAAATGGCCGACATTCTTGATTTTTTTGCCGCTGCGCACACGCCCAACCTCCATGCGCGGGGTGCCGCCGCCACTACGCTGTTGCTGGATGCACTCGCCCCACAAAACGGCCAATGTATGCTTGAAATCGGTTTTGGCACTGGCCAAACATTCGTGGAAATCGCGGTGCGTTGGCCGGATATGCGGCTTTTTGGGGTCGAAAAATCTCCGCAAATGTTGGCGACATCCCGGCGCCGTTTTCGATTTTGCGGGTTGAATTTCAAAGCGTTGCAGCTATTTTCCGGAATTGGCCCCCTCCCCTACCCAACCGGCTTTTTCGACAGTGTTTACTGTGAATCTGTGTTGGCGGTAATGTCTGCAGAGATTTTGGAAAATACTGTCGCGGAGATTTTCAGGGTGCTAAAACCTGCGGGCTCATTCGTGTTCAATGAATCGGTCTGGCGTGACGAAACTGTGATGGAAACCATTTTGACAATCAACCGAGAATGCCGAGAACGGTTCGGCATTCCACAGGCCACCGAGCGATTTCCATACCTGAAAGATTGGCTAAATCTCTGTGTATCAAAGGGATTTCAACCGACAGAGCCAGTCCGTTTGGAAAAAATGCCGCCGATTTTGCCGGTGTTGCCGCCTGTCCGGCGACCAACTGTCTTGGTCAAATCACAGTTGTTTTCTGTTGCTGGCGCCATAAAATCAAGATGTTATCCTCGACTCTGGAGGCAGCGTCGGGATTTGCGCAAAAACGAACAGCATTTTGGCCAATACGGGCTTTTTTTGGAAGGTGTCATGTTCAAAATGCGGAAACCTCGAGGTTAGGGTGTTTTCAAAAAATCTTCATGGCCATCTTTTCGCGGTGTAGCGGTATTGGCCATAACCGCGCCGCCCGTCGCTGCTTTGCACAAAAACATTGACACAAAAGGTGCTTGGGTCATCATTCTGGAAATAATGCACAGTGGCACGCCCTTGTTTGTCAGTAGCAAGCATTGGTTGCCAAAGGAGCACTGGGGCCAGCAAGGGTGATGACGAGTCGGATATGCGTTCAGGAAACGCGGCAGGGAAAACCAAGCCAGGTAGGGTGAAAATATCCTCTTCTTGCTCCGGCGGCAAGTTTTGATTGCCAGCGAGAGTTCGGGTACGGATCACGCCACCAGTGCCTAAGGCCGGGAAATATTTGCGCAGCGACTTCGGCTCATTCAGCAAATCAATCATTTGTATGTTGGCCGGGTCAAGACGACCAATAAAATCGGCATCAAAAGTAGCTTTGCCGTCAAGGAGAAACAAAGGAGGGTTGCTAAATTCCTGTTGCTGTACCGGGTTGTACATCGTCGCCACGTTCCGACCTTTTTGCTGCGAAAATTTTACCAGCCAGATGATTTCCCGAAAAAAAGTGGCGAGGTCGGAAAATCGCTCATAGTCCTGCACGCGGTAAACGTATCTGCTTTTCCAATTTACAGGTTGAGCATCAATGATTTGGGGCCGTAAGGAGGTTTCTGTCGTGGAATAAAACTGATAGATTTTTTTGCGTTTTCTGCTGAGTTCCAAATAGTTGAGGATACCAGAGGTAAACCTCAATTTCTGGTTTGATTCGGATAAAGCGGGCTGTTCCAACGACACCCTTATGTCCGTCCCCTTATGCTCTATAATTTGAATACGGTGCTCACCATGATAATCGGGAATACGCAACAAAAAACGGCCTTTTTCATCGGAGCGCGTGAAATACAATTGACTGGTCTCCACATCCAGCGCAGTGAGCAATGGAGCAGAAAATGGTTTTCCATCGGGCAGCGTAACCGTGCCAGCATGATGAATACCGGATAGCCAATTGGGCATCTCTGGCAGCACGACCCCAATATGCATGGTCGGGCCAGCAGATACAGCGCTGCCAGCGAGTATGTCGTCGGTGATGCTGACTGAGCCTTCCGCTGCAATCGCATTCCCTTTATTGTCAGTGACTTTGATAGTCAATTGAATCGGTTGGCCGGGTTGTGGCGGTACGTCTCCTGCCCATTGGATCGCTACCTTCAGATCGTCGGGCAATGGCTCCTCAAGATTGGGGAAATCTTGCACGACATTGATTTTCAAATCTTTGGGCAACGGTTGCAAGTCGCTATAAATAGGCACATCCACCTGCAACAACTCGTCAACGGCGCCATTTTCGCGCCGCGCCCCAAACCAAAAACGGTACACCCCGGTATCAAGGTCGAACGGTACATCGTAGTAACCATGGCAACTGGCTTTTCCTTCTGTTGGCAAAAAAATCTCGTGAATAGGTGTTCCTTTTTCATTCAAGATCAGCAATTGAACGGAAAAACCCTTCCCCTGAAAACTTGCCGGGAGGTAAAGCTTGAACCAAACAACCTCCCCGGTCACATAAAAGGACTTGTCAAAATGCGCCATCGCCACATCTGGCGGGGATGCAGCCAGTGCAATAGCATTTAGCACGACACTCGCGATAATAAGAATAGAACGTACCATTTTTTTGACATCAAAAAAACCACCAAGTTGGTTTTTGAAGTGTTGCCTCCCCTGCTTCCAACAAGCAATCGTCGCAAGAATTGGGCGGCCCAGGCTCTCCACTCAAAGAGGGCGGAATAGGACACCGTTTGGGTGGGTTGCCCGCCATATCAGGGGAAATATAAAGCCGCGCAGTGTCTTGTGCCGCCACATAAAAAAAGCCGTAAACAAGCGCGGTAGGGTCAGAGATGTTAGAAATATTGGCGCGAATAGCGCCCGCCGGAGGGTCGAACAACGTGCCTCTGCGGGCGAGCAGTTGGTTCAATTCCTCAAAATAGCCGTAGGCGTTTTTGCTGATAGATTGTTGATAGACGACGATGTAAAACCCTTCTGCAAAACGGTAGTCCACGAGCGTTTCGGCCAACGGGTAACCAACCAAATTGGTTTGGGCGAGCGAGGCGCCGTTGAGCACAAAAACATTGTCGTTCAGCAGGTTGCGGATGGTGTAGCATGTTTTAAACAAATCATCGGTGATGCGGTATGCCGCATCGAATTCCCAGCGCATGCACAAAGGTTCGGTGGCCCCCGCCGTTGTCAAGTCCGTACTCACGCCGAATCGGATATATGGCTCGGTCACCAATTGCCCCAAATTGTCAATAGCATCGCGTTCGAGCCATTCCGTGTGAATACTGTCAATCGGCGGCACCGCCAGCAGTGTCTCCCAATCGGACTGATAAGTTTGGCCGTTGGGTAATAGGGCAGAAAGTTGATATTGCCGCCCGATCTGAATTGGGAAGTCCGGGTCACTGGGGTCAAGTTCCAAATAATAGTTGCCATCGAAATTCGACAGGAGTTCAATTTCGTGTCCTTGATCGTCGCGCAGCAGCACATCTGCGCCGCCAATAGGCCTTGGCAAATTGTTGCTCAAGGTGTACAGTTCAAAAACACTGGCCGCCACTACACTAGGATTCCCAAACAAAAACCGCCCCTGCACGAGGATGCCGCTTTCGGGCTGGTCGGGCCCAGAAAGTTCTATTTTGTCCACGCAAGCGCATAGGCTTGACAGGATAAAGCAAAAACAAAAAAGCCGAACGCTGCTGTTCATATTGTTTCAAAATTGATGGTGATAGCGGGAAAAATGGTACCCAACACCGAAAGTCTGTTGGCTACAGCCTTTTGGTAGGGGTCTTGGACATAAAAAACGGAAAAGGCATTTCGCCGGGCATACACGTTATATAGAGAGAAGTTCCAACTGGTTTTCAAGGTTTTGCGTTTGTTGTACCCCCTGCCAATTGTGTATGACACATCCAACCGGTGGTAGTCGGGGATGCGCACTTGATTCCTCGGGGCATACACAGGTACAATCAAGTTGTTTTGCAGTCGGTAACTCGTGAGCGGTGCGGTGGTGGGTCGGCCAGTGCTGTACGTAAAATGGAAGGTCAACGTATGGCGCTGATTGGGTTGGTAGTTGAAAACGAGGTTGAAGACGTGGGGTTTGTCAAAATTGCTGGGATACCAATCGCCATTGTTGATGCCCGCCACACTTCTTTTTGCCCGCGAAAAAGTATATCCCACCTGCCCATTGTACAATTGTCGAGTCGTTTTCGCGCTCAACTCAAGCCCGTAAGCCAGCCCCCTGCCATAGCGGATTTCTGTTTCTAATTGTTCATTTACCGTGAGGCGGGCAAAATCTCGGTAGTCCCACAATTTGTCGATCGCCCGGTAAAACACCTCGGCAGATGTTTCCCACAAATTGTCCTTCGTGTTTCGGAAATAGCCTGCGGCAAAATTGTGCGACCTAAACGGCTCTATGTGCCCGGTGCTAAGTTGGTATTGGCTCGTCGGTGTCGGGGTGTCGGTGTTGAATATTTGGTTGACAAATTGGCTGGTACGGCTGTACCCGGCTTTTATCGAACTGTTGGCAGTCAAGCGATAACGGCTCGAAAAGCGCGGTTCGAAGCTGCTATATCGAGCAATTGTTTGCCCGGAACGGTATGAAAGCGTGTCTGAAATATTGTCGGGCGCAACAACCGGGTCGTAAGCAAATACCGTTTTCGGCCCCAGAAAGCGGTAGTCATTCCAGCGCAGGCCACAGATGAGCGTCCACCGAGGTGATGCGATCCATTCTGCATTCCCAAAAATGGCACTCTCCAACCCTTTTTCTTTTTCCAAAACTTTGCTCACCACGAGCGATACTGGCCCTAAAGGTTGTTGCGCGCCCGGTTGAATTTTGTATAAAATAGATTCCAATCCCGCATCAAATTTCAGCCCGCGCCGGAATTGCCAAGTGAGGCGCTCTTTTATTTTAAAATTGTCAATACCATTGTCCAATTGGCCACCGTCTGTCCCCTCCAAATCCGATTGCGAGCTTTTGTACTGGCTGCCAACAATGGAAAAATTGGAATAAAAATCCTCCCGGATAAAATGTTTCCATGTGACTTGGCCGCTCACCGTGCGGTAATCAAAACCAAAGGAGCGATTGTACTCAAACTGGTCTGCTGCCGCATAGCCCGACACAATCAGACTATTTTTGGCATTGAACCGATGGACATAACGGATGTTCGCGTCGTAAAAAGAGGCCGAACTTCGCTTCAACTCGACTTTTTTTGCCAACTGCAACACCCAATCAGCATAAGAGGCCCTGACCCCGGCAATCAGTGAACTTTTGTTTTTCAAAACCGGGCCTTCCACGCTGAGCCGCCCGGTGACGGGGCCAATGCCGCCCTGAATTTTCCATTTTTCAAAACTCCCGTCGCGCATTTCCACATCGAGCACAGAAGCCAAACGGCCGCCGTACTGTGCCGGGATAATGCTTTTATACAATTCTATATTTTGCACTAAATCAGCATTATAAGTACTGAAAAAGCCCAACGCGTGGGTGGAATTGAACAACACCATTTCGTCCTGAAGCAACAAATTATGATCCGTCTCGCCGCCCCGGACATTGAAGCCTGCGGCTCCTTCGCCAACGGATGTGACACCCGTGCTGAGCAACAAACTCCGCACCACATCAGCCTCCCCCAACAGCGTGGGAGAGCGTTTGATGGCTTTGGGGTCGAGCCGCGCCACGCCGATTTCGGCGCTGCTGATATTGACATCTGGGGATTCGGCCTTCACCAATACTTCGGCCAACTGTGTGGCGTGCGCAGCCAATTTTATTGTCAAATCACCATCGTTGAAAACCCGCACCGTCTCATCGAACGCAGCATAACCCACTTGCCGGGCTTTCAATTTGTGCAACCCTATCGGCAGTATCACATCGAGTTGCCCCTGCCCGTCGGTGTACTTGTTTTGTTCTGAAAACCCCTCCCATTGCACAGCCGCTTGCGCTATCGGCTCCCCGTTTTGGGCATCCAAAATCGCGATGCGGACGCGAGCCTCTCCGTTTGGGCTGATGTTGTTGATGTCCCCAATTGTCAATGCCTGCGCGCCTGTTTCGGGCATTGCTCCCCCCTGCCCTGCTTGTGCTGACAGATCTTTTACCGCTTTGTAAAAACCGGGCGAGTAGTCGGTGTTGACCACTGCAGCGTGTGCCACCACGATGGCGTTACTGCGGTAAAAAAAGAAGTCAAGTCCCTCACTGGCAAGCAGTTGGCGCAACGCATCTGGAAGAGGTGCCTCTATGATGCGGGCATCCAAGGCTTTTTTAGGCAAGGATTCAGGGGGGTAATAGAACCGCAGCCCATACTTGATTTCCAATTGTTGAAAAATATCGGTGAGCGACACTCCACGCACTTCCACGCTGACCTTTAGGCTGTCCAATGATTGACCGGAGAGAAAAGGCAATTGAAGCAATAGCGTGCAGACGAGCGTAGAGAAAGTGCGGGACACCTTATGTTGTTTTTGTTCGCAGTAAATATTGAAGTAGCAAGGTATGGCGGATGTTCCACAAAAAAGCAGAGCGTTGCACCGGCTCGCTCATGGTGGCCAAAATCGCACGCTATTACTTCCGTGCCACCGGTTCGCCGCTCCGCAGCACTTGCAATGCTTTTTCTACCGCCGGGTCGTCGTCGTTCAGCACCGAGTGCAAGCCCTCGTCTTGAAACAGGATTTTGGCGATGCGGGCCTTCAGTTGCAGTTTCAATTCGACGCGACATTTTTTCAAATCAGCCTCTTTGCGAGCCACACCTTGTTTCTCTGCATATCCGACCAGCTCTTCCAATATTTCATCAGAGATGGTATAAGAACGGACAAATTGGGAGAGGTCGGAGGGCAACGTGGCGCGGTCACGGCCTTCCATCCACCGGGCAGCAAATTGAGGAACCTGCTGCCTGACTTCAAAAAAGTAATCGTTTGAAAATGAAGTATCTATCGGGATAAAAACATCGGGTGAGATGCCGCCGCCGCTAAATACGACGCGACCGAGGCCGGTGTAATATTTCGTGCTGTCGGCATTTTTCATCTTGGTAGAATCCGACAATTCGCCATTTTCAAAACGGCGTTCGGCTTCGTGAGAGTAATTTTTATCGTTCTTGTAATCGCGCTGGATACTGCGCCCGCTGGGCGTGAAATAGCGGGCCACCGTGAGCCGCAACGCACCGCCGTCGCCGAGCGGATACTGCTCCTGCACCAGCCCTTTCCCAAATGAGCGTCGCCCAATAACCCAGCCCCTGTCCCAGTCCTGAATAGCCCCAGCCACGATTTCGCTGGCGGATGCCGAGCCTTCGTCTATCAGTATGGCGATGTTTTGAATATTGAACCGTACCCGACCGTTGCTTTTGTAGTCCCGGCGTTTTTCGGTGCGGCCTTCAGTGTAAACGAGCAATTTGCCATCCGGGAAAAACTGGCTGAGCAAGTCCGTGGCTTCTTCCAAATAGCCGCCGGGGTTGCCGCGCAAATCGAGCACAAGGTTTTGCATCCCTTTATCTTCCGCGAGTGGGCGGATGGCTTCCATAAATTCTTGGTAGGTGCGGGCGCTGAACCGGTTGATTTTTGCATAGCCGGTTTTGTCGTCGAGCATATAGGCGATATCCACGCTTTTCACGGGAATCACGTCGCGGGCGATGGTGAACGAACGGAGCGAGCGTTCTTTGCCTCGCAATATGCCGAGCCTGACGAGCGAGCCTTTCGCGCCGCGCAACTTCCTGAAAATCTTTCCATTGTCAATTTTCACGCCCGCCACGACCGTGTCATTTATGGTGACAATTTTGTCGCCAGCCAAAATTCCGGCAGCTTCCGAAGGCCCGCCTGACAAAGGCGCGACGACTTGGATCGTGTCGTCCACCATCAGGAATTCAATACCGATGCCCTCAAAACCGCCGCTCATGTCGTCCTCCACGGCTTTCAGTTCGTCGGGCGTGATATAAACAGAGTGCGGGTCGAGCTGCTCCAACAGGTGTTCGATAGCGCCATTTTTGAGTTGGTCGGCGTTTACTGTGTCCACATATTTTGCCTCCACATAGCGCAGGATTTCGTCGAGCGTGCCCGCCACCGGCCCCGCTTGGCCGCCCGGCATAAAACGCACGTTTTTGTCGTAGTGTGGGAGTTGCTGGCCGATAAACATCCCGGCTGCCAGAGTGACAGCGAGTATAAGAGGCAAGCGGATTTGGAACTTGGAGGGAGTTTGCAGTTCTGTCATTTATTTGCTGTTAGCTATCGGCTCTTGCCGTTAGCGGCTTGTGTTTAGGTTGTCGGTATTTTTGGTTTTCAGTCCGAAAAATTATTGTTGTTTTAAAAAGGTTATACTTTTGTTCAAAATTTTTTAGCCGTAATCCAGTTTTTACCCGCACTCATGAAATTCAAAATGACGTTGGATTGATGGATGTTAGATGTTGGACACCCCGGAAATCGCCTCCGTCCGTTGTCTCACAACTGTCTCTGCCCAACGTCCGAAAAAACCTTCGGTTATGATTGAACATCCGGAAATTGACCAACTTGACAGACAAATCCTCGCCAAACTTATTGAGGACGGCAAAACGCCTTACACCGACATTGCCAAGCAACTTTTTGTTTCGAGCGGCACCATTCACGTCCGCATGAGAAAAATGGAACAATTGGGCATCGTGATTGGCTCCAGCATCACACTTGATTACCACAAACTGGGCTACGACGTGACGGCTTTTCTCGGCATTTACCTCGACAAAAGTTCACTCTATGACGAGGTGGTGGAACAAATAAAAAACATTCCAGAGGTGATAGAGGCCAATTACACGACAGGCGCGTACAGCATTCTTGCAAAAATCATGTGCAAAGATACAAACCACTTGCGCCTTGTGCTCCATGACAAGATTCAGAAAATAGAGGGCATACAACGCACAGAGACTTTTATCTCGCTGGAACAAAGTATCAACCGCACAGTGAATTTTTTGGAAACGGCTGAGTAAGTGAAAGGTTGTCTTGCGCAAAACCTGTCTTTCTTTTGGCCAAAATTGCACAAAGCAGCCCTGTTGATTTTTTTTTGCAACGAATAACGCCACACCCGTCAAAACTCGGCTATGTTGCTTCGATTCTGTTTAGTCCTTCTTCTCGCAACCGTCTTTTCGGGAATTTTCTGCATCCGTTTATCGGCTCAGCAGGAAGCACCGATTTACAAAGGTTTGCGCATCAGCCTGTTTGATTTTTCCATAAAAAAACTCAAATCTGAAAGTGTGACGCTCCAACTCGCGGTGGCGAACACGGGCCGCTTGCCGGTTGCTTTTGGGAAAAGAAACCAACCGGCACCCGAACAATTGGTGGTCGAACTTGACACGGTGAATCTCCCAGTCATTCTTCATGGCCGCGAAAATCTTGTGGCCGATGCTGTTCGGAAAGGAAAATTTGAACTTGCCCCCGGGCAAATGGTCTCAGGCGTATCGGTAGAAATCAACCTCGACACATCCGGGGCGGAGCAACTTGAGCCGGCAAACACCCAAACGGATGGCGCTTGTCCCGATTTGGTGTTTGATACCGCTTACATGGCTCAGTACACGGACAATACTATTTTGGTGCGTTTTCTTATCCGCAATGTCGGTGACACACCAGCCCGTTTGCTCGGCGACACCAATGATGAAGAAGACAATCTGGCCGTGAATGTTTATTTCGTCAGTGGCGCAAAACTCACGCGCGGCGCCATTTTGGCCGATGGCATTTTTATTCGCAAAGGGCGCGAAACACTCGACGGCGTTTTGCAGCCGGGACAAATTTTTGAAGGTGAATTGGAAATCAACTTGGCCAATCGGAGTCGTTTCACGCCTAATTTGGTGCTTGAACTCGACCCTTTTCAAACGGTGACTGATTGTGACCGAACAAATAACTCGCACGCAGTGATGATAGAGTTTTGAAAAAATACATAAAAAATGCCCCGTGCGAGATTGCACGGGGCATTTTTTTAAAATTATTCCATTCGTTCTCAACGCATTATCGTCACGTCCCCTTCGAACAACTCTATTTGGCCGTCGAGGAATTCTATTTCTGCAAACCAAACGTACACCGCCGCATGGCCGTCGTCCCCATTGATTTTGCCGTCCCAAGCATAATTCGGGTCGTTGGGCAAAAAGTCCGACACTGAAAACACCGCATCGCCCCAACGGTCGTAAATCTGCCATTGGTGGACTTTCACCACGCCAGTGCCGCCCTGAATCATCAACTGGTTGTTGAGCGGGTCGGTGCTGCTCGGTTTGAAGATATTGGGCACATACACGAGCCGGTCTTTCCGCACAATGACGTTGACTTGGTCGCGAGCAACACAACCATTACTGTCGAGCACCGTGATTTCGTGGCGATACGATGAAAGCGGTGTGTAGGTGAAATCGAGGCAGGGTACTGTCAGCGAATCACAATTGGGCGCGTAATTCCAAGTAATGGACTGGAGCGGGGTCACGTTGGCAATTTGAGCGGTCACGGTAGCCTCTTCCCCGAGTTGCACCGTGACATCGTCGCCGAGTTGCACCAAAAGTTCGCTCGGCTCGCTGATGGTGATGGCCGTATCCAACAGGCAGCCGTTTGCGTCTTCCAATGTGAGTGTGTAGTTGCCTGCAGTCAAACCCGTATATTGATTGGTAGGAGAGCCTGCCCCACCATCCAAAGAGAAAGTGAAAGGCTCGGTGCCGCCGATGATGTCATTCACCGTGACCACACCATTGGACTCGCCATAGCAACGGATATCTCGCACGAGCAAATCAAACGCTGTCGGCACTTCTGGGTCATTTTCTACCAATACGGTCACGCTGTCCTTGCAGCCATTGATGTTGTTGCTGACCACAAAAATGTATTGGCCCGCTTCATCCACCACCGGCGAAAGTCCATTTGCACCCGATACGATGTTGCCGCTGGAAGTATGCCATGTGTAAGTGTAAATAGGGCCTACGGAGGTGCCTGTGGTGCTGATTGTCAATGAAGTAGTGTTGCAATCAAGCAATTCGTTCACAAAAGCATTTACCTGCGGTTGTACAAAATTTGAGGTCACATCCACGGGAATAGGACGAGGACAGCCATTGGGAGAAACAATCGTGAAAGTATAAACCCCCGGCTGTGTGACCGTGGCGGAAAGGGTATTGGCCGTAAACCCGTTTGGCCCTGTCCAGGCAAAAGTCGCACCGGGTGTATTGACCTGACCACTGATTGTGGTGATGCCGTTATTGTTGCAATCCAATTCTGCACCTTCGGCAGCACCGTCAGGGAAATCATCATCCACACCTACCGTAAGTGACGCCGTTTGAGTACAGCCATTGGGCGCTTTGACAACCACATTGTACAGACCAGGCTCAATGACTTGCACAATGGTATTGTTCATGTTACCTTGGTTTATACTCGGCCCCGACCACTCGAACGAAGAACCGGGCAACGAACTGGTGGCGGTGATGGTGCCTTGCGGCTCATCGCAGGTGATGGTATCGGTGGTAACAGAGACTATAGGGGGCTGATTGTCCAACAATACTTCGACATTATCGGTGGCTTGGCAGCCTGAAACTGGGTTAAACACTGTCAGCGTGTAAGAACCTGACAACGCGACAGTTGGCATCGCGTCACCTTGATTGCCTGCTATTCCGGGGCCAGACCATTCGTATTGGATGTCGCCGCTCGGCGATGAAGAGGCGCTGCCGTCCAGTACAACTGTCAGCACATCGCAAGTCAAGGTTTGGTCTGCGCCAGCATTGGCAGTTGGCAGGTCTTGGTCTTGCTCCACCTCCACTTGGTCGGAATTGGTACATCCATTGGCGGTGTTGGTGATAACAAGTGTGTAAATGCCTGTCACTAAAACAGTTGGGTTGGGTTGGGTTTCGTTGGCAGGTGTGATGCCCGGGCCGCTCCATTGCAAAGTAAAGCCGGGGCCGCTGCTCGAAGCATCCGAATTAAGATCCACACCGGTCGTGCTGTTGGCACAAGTAAGTACCAAATCTGTGCCTGCATTTGCCGTGGGCGGGATGAAATCTTCCTCCACATTGACGACATCCGTTTCTGAGCAGCCATTGTTTGTATTGGTGACAGTGAGGGTGTAACTGCCGCTCAAAAACACATTTGGAGAAACACTGTTTGCCTGACCGGCCACTATTCCGGGGCCGCTCCAAGTATAGGTAATTCCGGGGCCGCTCTGTGATTGCGAGCCGTCAAGTTGCAAGGTATCATTTTGGCAAGTCAGCGTTTGGTCGGCACCCGCGTTGGTCAAGGGGAAGTCGCCATCTTTACCGACATACACATCATCCGTTGCGGTACAGTGGTTTTGAATGTTGGTGACAATCAAAATATAGGTGCCGGAGTCAGTCACTACGGGGTTCTGCAAACCAACGTTGTTGCTGTTGATATCTGGTCCTTGCCAAATATAAGTAATATTCGGGCCAACGCTCGATGCCGAACCATCAATCGCTTGGGCATTTTGCAAGCAAGTCAGCACAAGGTCGGCACCCGCACTCGCCACTGGGAGCGTAATGTCTTGGTCAACCACAAGATTGTCTTCTGCGGTGCAGCCGTTTTCGTTGTTTGTGACAAGCAATGTATAAGTACCCGGCTGGTCAATTGTGGGGTTTTGCTCATTTTCGTTGCCAGCGTTGATGCCGTTTCCTGTCCAAAGATACACGATGGTGGCACCAGTGTCCGAAAGGCTACCGTTCAGCACGACGCTGGTGGTCTCACAATCCAACATCCAGTCTTGGCCGGCAGACGCGGCGGGGATTATTTTGTTTTCATCTACTTCTACCGTGTCTTTTGAGACACAACTGTTCGAAATATTGGTGATGGTCAAAATATAGGTGCCCGGCTGCGTCACATTGGGCGACACTTGGCCTTGATTGGCGGGCGTAATGTCTGGCCCGCTCCAAACGAGCTGGATATTGACACCTGAAGAAGAGCCAGAGCCATCCAACACGGTGGCAGGTTGGGCGCAAGTGAGCAGGCCGTCAGTCCCTGCGCTGGCAGTCGGAAATACGGCATTGGTGTTCACTACCACATCGCTGGAAGCAGTACATCCGTTTACAGTATAAGTCACTACCAATGAGTAATTGCCATCTACGCTCACTACTGGTTGAGCCAAATTGGCATTTGCTGGCGTAATGCCTGGCCCTGTCCACAGATAAGTAAAATCGGGGCCTGAGGAAGAGTTGCCACCAATGGCAACGGAAGTCACAACACAATCTATGGTTTTGTCCGTGCCAGCATCAGCGGTGGGCGGAGTTATGTCATTGACGACATCTACTTGGGCCGTGGCGGTGCAACTGTTATCTGTATTTGTGACAGTTACACTGTAAATACCCGGTATGTCCACAACAGGCATCAAGTCATTTTCATTGGCCGTCGTGATGCCGGGGCCGCTCCAAAGAAGGGTGAAATTAGCACCTGAACTGGAAGCAGATGCATTCAAGGTATCAGCAGCGTTGTTGTAACAATTGAGCACTAAATCCGAACCTGCCGATGCAGTCGGGGCTATCGTATCTATCACAACAACAACGACATCAGTGTTCGCACAAGCGTTGTTCGTATTGGTGACGGTGAGCGAGTAGGTGCCGGGGATTGTGATATTGGTTGGGTTCTGTACGGTCGCATTGGCACCCGATATGCCGGGGCCAGCCCATTGATAGATAATACCCGAGCCAGAAGCCGTCCCAGATGCGTTTATGTTTACAGAATTAACGGCGCAGTTTAATTCCAAATCAGGCCCCGCATTGGCAGCAGGAACGTTGGCGTCTTGTGTCACTACAACTTGGTCTGTGGCCGTGCAGCCATTGACAGGGTTGGTTACTGTCAAGGTATAAGTATCAGGTACAGTGACGGTTGGATTGGGCTGGGTTGCGTTATTGCCACCAATGCCAAGACCTGACCAGAGGTAGGTGATGCCCGCCGGGCTGCCAGAGCCATTCAAGACAATGCCGTTCGGAGAAGTACAGGTAAGTGTTTGGTCTGAACCAGCACTCACGGTTGGCAATGTGGTGTTGAGGTTGACTACAACATCTTCGGTGGAAGTACAGCCGTTGGCAGTGTTCAGGATAGTCAACGTGTAAAGCCCATCAATGCTCACGGAGGGGGTGTACTGGTTTTGATTGCCAGTATTGATACCGGGGCCTGTCCATGTGGCCGTGAAACCAGCACCTTGCGAGGAGCCATTTCCGCCGATTGTGACTGTTGGGTTTGAGCAGGTTATCGTTTTGTCGGCACCGGCGTCCACATTGGGCAATGCAATATTGGCACTGATAACGACCGTGTCCTTTTTGAAACACCCGTTCGCCGGATTGGTCACAGTCAGGATGTAAGTGTCGGCTTGATCCACCGTGGGCGTTGGGCTATTTTGATTGGCAGGCGTGATGCCTGCGCCAGTCCAAACAAAATTCACAGATGCCCCGCCACCGTCACCGGAACCATTAAGCGTAACATTTGGCAATAAGCAAGTTATAGTCTGGTCAGCACCCGCGCTGGCGTTTGGCACTCCGGTATTTTGGAGTACCGATGCAGTGGTTGTACTGGTGCAGCCATTGCCTGTGTTCGTAATGGTCACGTTGTAGGTGCCGGGCAACAGCACCACCGGGTCAGCCACAGTTTGGTTGCCGGCATTGATGCCAGGCCCTGTCCAGAAGTATGTGGCGGTGGCTGCGTTTGTGGTAGAATTTAGTGTGGCCGAACTTTGCAGGCAGGTAATCGTGTCGCCTATCACACTTGCCGAAGGCGGGGTGATATCGCCAGTTACCATCACCGTAGCCGTTGAGGTACAACCATTTACAGGATTTTCGACCGTCAGCACATAAGTCCCTGTCGCCGTGACGGTGGGATTTTGCTGATTTTGGTTGAGAGGTGTAATGCCCGGCCCGCTCCATTGGTAGGTCACACCGCCTGTGGGCGAACTGCCTTGCAGAACGATGGATGATAAGGCGCAAGTGACATTCCCGCCAGTAGCTGAAGCACCCGGTGGTGTAGTATTGCCCGGTACCATCACGGTAGCCGTGTCTTTGCACGATGCCGTACCAAAGTTGTTGGACACAATGAGGTGATATGTGCCGACAGTGCTGACAGACTGGGTATTTCCCGTCCCGATTTGTGACCAAGAGGCATTTGTCCAACTGTACATAACGCCAGGACCAGTGGTAGAGCCGTTGCTGTTGAGCGACAATACGGGGCTATCACAATTGATAGACTGTGCGCCTCCGATGGCTGCTACTGCGGGGACTTTTACGACAGTGAATTGCACGAGGCTGTCGCATCCGAGATAAGATTCAAGTATTTCGGTAAATGGCCCTCCTGAGTTGCAATAATTATTGCCGTTTATTTCAAAACACTCGCCGTCGCAAATATATTTAAAGCCAATGTTGGTTGTGGTAGGGGCTTTTACTTCAATCGTTTGTTTGATAATACTGTCGCAACCGAGGTACGAATCATAAGGCGTGGACGTGAGGTTGAACGTGCCAGCATTGTTGATAATCGTGAAAGGTTGTTCGTCCCAGAAGTAGGGCAACTCATTGGCGCATACCACGACTTTTGGTTTTTGGGTGAACGGAATCGGGGTGTTTGTCACGGGAAGGCAAACTATCTGCGGCTGAAAACAGGCATTGCCGACGCGCACGCAAACATTGCCGCCGACATTGCCAAAAGTGATAGTGACTTCTGTGCCTTCTGGTGCTGGGAAGGTGACGTTGCTGGAACCGCCGTTGATTTGCGAGCCAGCAGGAGCCGTCCAGTTGTAATAGCCCGCTCCATCTACCGGGGGAATAGTATAGACCACCGTAGCACCTGGGCAAACTTGTGTTGGGCCCTCTGGCGCTGTGGGCGCACCCGGGGCAGGAGGGGTGATAGAGCCATCCAGCAGTTCTATTTCATAATCGCACACATCTCCTGTCCAGCCATCTATCATCAGATAGTAAGTTTGACCAGGCACAAATCCTCCATAAGTCAAAACGAGCGGCTGGCCCGCACCACCACTGGAGCCGCCGTTGCAAGTGATAGCATCCGACTGGCAATTGTCAAAAAAAGCGGCTTGTAAGCCGTTTCCGTCTTCGCAGTTTTCAGTCGCAACGTTGATGGTGATGGATTCCGTGCCAGCCACAAAACCAAACCACTGGTCGTTGTGGATAGAAATTTGGCCACACACGATGTTGCCGCCCGAAGGGGTACCGCTGTTGACACCCATGTATCCGTCAAAGTCACAATAAACACAAGTGGTATTGCAAGATTCGGCACCTGGCGGGGGCGGAACCGGACAAGGCGGAGTTACCTGTGCCTTGACAAATAGATGGAAAAAGAACAGAGAAACGGGAAGAAGAAGTAGTCGTTTATTCATGAAACAGGATTTAATTTCCCGGTCAATCCTGCCGGGATGATTAGGAAATAAAACTTTAGCATCGGAGATACAATTGCCAAGGTGAACGCTTCCCGGTTGGAGAAAAAATTGGGAGAGCGGTGTATCTTCCAAAGGAAAAGGTTGGTTCGGTCAGGAATTCGGGGGTGAAAATACGATTGATTAACGGTTTGCCAAACCTCACACTGTCCATTGTCGTCATTCCGTCATTGAAAATATTTGTTGCCCAAACTTTGGAAGACTCTTTTTTACGCAGCTGCGAAATGGCCCAATGACATGAATGACAAATAACTTTGCCCCATGCAACGCTTCGATTTTGTTGTGATAGGAGGTGGCATCTTCGGGTGCTACGCCGCATTGTATCTTGCCGGAAAAGGCGCAAAAGTGGCATTGTTGGAAAAAGAAGCCCGGCTTTTCCAAAAGGCATCGCTCGTCAACCAAGCCCGGCTGCACGGCGGCTACCACTACCCGCGCAGCATCGTGACGGCAGCCATGAGCGACGAACACAAAGAGCGATTCACCGAAGAACACCGCCAATTTGTCAACTTTTCTTTTGAAAAATATTACGCGATTGACCGTTTCGGCTCATTCACCGACCCGCTCCAATTTGAGCGTTTCTGCGAATACCTGAATATCCGCTGTGAACGGATTTTGGGGCACAACCTATTTAATTTCAACCGTTTGGAAGCGCTCTATCGCACGGAAGAATATTCCTTCGACCCCGTTTTGCTCAAAGAATTTTACACCCAAAAAGTAGAGAACACGCCGGGCATCTCAGTTTTCAAAAATGTGCAGACACAAGCGGCCCACACCGAAGGCCAAGAATGGGTGTTGGAAATAACATCGAACGATCCCCAAACACCCAATTTCAAAATCCAAACCCCTGTCGCCATCAATGCCACCTACGCTGCCACCAATGCCGTCAACCGGCTGTTCGGGGTGGAAGATTTGGCGCTGACACATGAAATTTCGGAAATTGCTTTTGTCAACTCGCCGCAATTCAACGGCAAAGGTTTGACGGTCATGGATGGCCCGTTCGGCTCCATCATGCCTTATGGCCTAAGCGGTTTGTTGTCGCTCTCGTCAGTCGCTTACACCCACCACAAAATCAGTTACGACAATCTGCCCCATTTCGATTGCCAAACTGTGGAAGACCCGAGATGCCGCCCCGAAGCACCGGGCATTTGCACCAATTGCCCGCGCCGACCAGACACCAACGCGTACAAAATGCTCGCCCAAATGCGGCAGTATTTTAGCGAAGCCGTCCAGTTCGAACACCTTTTTTCGTATTTCACCATCAAGTCAAAATTGAAAGCCAGCCACATTGACGATGGGCGGCCCACGGAGATTTCCTTGCTGCGAACGGAGCCACGTTTTTACTGTTTGTTCGCAGGCAAAATCAACTCCATTTACGAAGTCGAAAAAATCGTTTGAAAACAGATTTGCAGGTTGCATTGTTACCGATGGGAATGCAACCAGACTGACATCCAATCTTTTAACCTGAAAACAATAAACGATTATGAAGAATTACACCACCCTCACCGAAGCGCTCGACGACCTCCGCCGCCGGGGATACACCGAGGATTTCAACCTGAAACCAACTTCCTTGGAATGTGCGGCCAAACAAGTCGAACTCCATCCCAACGATTTTGAAATCACCGAAGTGTATCGTTTTGAAGGTGCCACTAACCCCGACGACAGTTCCGTGCTGTACGCCATCGCGGGCAAAGATGGCCTCAAGGGTGTGCTGGTAGATGCTTATGGAATGTACGCGACCAGC
>CAYZVM010000106.1:0-18635 GCA_964481485.1 uncultured Saprospiraceae bacterium
TGGCCGATGGCATTATTGGGAACGCCAAAGTTGCGGGAGAGCAGTTTGATAAAATCTTTTTTTGATACCCCGTCCATTTCGCCGACGTTGATGAATAACCGCTGCATCTGGCCATTCGGCGCACCATTGGCGAGCGGGCGCGGGGCACTGCGTTTGTCGCCCCGGGGGTAAATATTGATATCGGGCGCGTTGCGGTAGTAAGCAAGAAAGCGGTTGAACTCAACACTGGCGAACCGTTTGATAAGTTCTTCTTTTGTCAAGTCTTTCAACTCTTCATAAATGCGCTCCATAAAAGGCTCTATCTCATCATAATGCACTTCTTGTTCGTGTATGCCTTTGATGATGTGGAACAGCTGCTGTTCGCAGACTTCCATGCCCGTCGGAATAGTTTTCTTGGTAAAAACGGCTTTTGTCTTGCGCTCTATTTGGCGGATTTTTTCTTCGAATTTCTGTGTAATGATGCTGATGGAAATACCCGTGCGACCAGCTCTGCCCGTGCGACCGCTGCGATGGGTATAGCTTTCTACTTCGTCGGGCAAGCCATAGTTGATGACGTGGCTGATATTGCTCACATCCAATCCGCGGGCAGCCACATCGGTAGCAATGAGCAGCTGGAGGTTGCCTTCGCGGAAACGCTGCATCACCCGGTCGCGGTCGGATTGGGCAAGGTCGCCGTGCAATGCGTCGGAGTCGTAGCCGTCCCGTATCATCTGTTCGGCAATCTCTTTTGTATCATTTTTGGTTCGGCAGAAAATGAGCGCATAGATGCCGGGGTTGGCGTCCACCACCCGTTTGAGGGTGGCGTAACGGTCGTCAGCACGGCACACATAGTACTGGTGTTCAATGTTTTCGTTCGTTTGATTTTTTTTGCCCGTGGAGAGTTCCTTTGGATTCTCCATATAGTTGGCAGCGATGGAGCGCACTTCGTTGGGCATGGTGGCCGAAAAGAGCCAGATGGATTCTCGGTTTGCGGCGGCACCGAGGATGAAGTCAATAGCTTCTTTGAAGCCCATGTTGAGCATTTCATCGGCTTCGTCGAGCACTACGCGGCGCACTCCGTCAAGCCGGACAGCCTTGCGAGTCATCAAATCCATAAGGCGGCCCGGCGTGGCCACGATGATTTGGGCGCCCGCCTTTATTTGCCGGATTTGGCCTTCGATGCCCGCACCGCCATAAACGGCCACTACTTTGTATTGATGGGCGTATTGAGAATAATTTACCAAATCGCTCGCTACTTGTACGCACAACTCGCGGGTGGGACACATGATAAGTGCCTGAATGCCGCGCTCCGAGGGATCAATTCTTTGCAACAAAGGGAGGCCAAAAGCGGCAGTTTTGCCGGTGCCGGTGTGAGCCAACGCGATAATATCGTCATCGGAAGAAAGTGCTGTGGGGATAACGAGTTCCTGCACAGGGGTGGGGGTTTCAAAGCCGAGGGCAGCGATGCCTTGTAGCAAATCGTCGTCAATGCCCAGATTTTTAAATGCTGTCATTAAAAATGCGTGTGTCGGCCAAATGGCTGACGGGTTAGTGAATGAATGAGCAAGGGCATTTGGCTGCCAAAGTCCTCTGCTCTTCTTTTCCACGCATTCCGCCGGACGGGCGGTTCAGAAAAACGAACAAACGGAAGCCTTCTTCCCTCTAAATTACTGTTAAAAAACGGCGCAAGGTATAGCTTTTTAACAAGAAGGCGCTTTTGACTTAGGTTTAACACCTTGGTCACAAATCAAATGCAAACGAAATGTTTGGTGAAGGAATTTGGTGTTTTTCAAACAAACCTATCATTTATTCCGGGTATTCTATGCCCTGTCACAGGTGTCAATCGGAGAGCAATTGTCGAGCAAAATATTCCCTTTGTACTTAAAGGTGGTGCCTGCGCCGTACCAAGCTTCAAGTGTGATATATTTTACGTTTTTGGTCGGCTCGAACAGAAATTTGTAGTTTTTCCAATCACTGTGGCTCACAAGCGGCGAACTCGTCAATAGCATTTCTTTCCCGCCTCTTGCTTGGCCTCCCCACACGCGCAGCCGCACTGGGTGATTGTAACCCACATATTTTTGGGCATGCGCCAGATAAATAGAAAAGGTATAGCACTTTCCAGCTTGGAGCGGCTGAGCAAGCCCTTGGCCAATGTCCTCGCACGTGCCATCTTCGCGGGTCACCAAACCTACGCAGGTCTGTCCGTCTTGCGGCGCGAATTGGACACCCCAAGCTCCGGGCATAATATCTGGTGTGCTGCCCGGCGTAGAGGCCATCCAACCTTTGGGCGACCTGGATTGGCCGGGCGTATCTTCAAAGGAAGGGTTGCGGATAGGAATGGTTTGCTGACCGGATTGGTCGAACAGTGCGATTGTTAAGGCGAGGAAACCAACGTATTTCATGTGTTTGGTACAAAAATTGGCTATTTCAAGATTTGAATTTGGCAACTGTTACACTTTTCGAAAAAGTGCCGCAGCTCTCCATACTTTTGCTGCGATTTCAACAACCGATATTCCAACGATGCCGCGCACCAAGCCTAATTATCTATATGCCATCATCAGTGTTGCGCTGGTGCTTTTCATTCTCGGTTTCTTCGCAATGACGGCGTTGCACGGGCGCAAGTTAGTGACCTTATTCAAAGAAAAGGTGGATATCTGGCTGGAGTTGACACCCGGCACACCTGAAGATGAGATTTCGCGCATTATCGCCGATATCCGGCAACAACCTTTCGTGAAACCCGAGACGGTCACATTTATAACCCGCGAACAGGCAGCCGCGGCCATGAAAGAAGAACTCGGCGACAAAAGTTTGCTGGAGGACAATCCAGATTTGCTGCGCGATGTGGTGCGTTTCAATGTACGGGCCGAATTTTTTGAGGGCGACAGCCTCGCCAACTGGCGCGAGCAACTCCGGCAGGATACGCTTATTGCGGATCTCTACTTTGAAGCGGCCAACACAGGCAATGTCGGCAAGAATATCCAAAACCTCGGGCTGATAGCGTTGGCTCTTGGATTTTTGCTCATCTTTGCCGCCGTTACGCTCATTCACAATACTATCCGTCTGGAGCTTTATTCCAACCGTTTTTTGATAAAAAATCAGGAATTGGTGGGTGCTTCATGGGACTTTATCAGTCGGCCATACATTCGGCGGGGCATCCTGAACGGACTTCTCAGTGCTGTATTGGCTATCGGCGGACTTATCGTGGCAATGTGGTGGCTTTATCAGCTCGTACCCGATTTCCACCAATTGCAAGACCTGAATGGCATCTTGGCTGTGTTTGTAGGATTGGTGTTTTTGGGCGCTTTGATTTCGGGTCTGAGTACCTATTTCGTTGTCAACAAATTCCTGCGAATGCGGGTAGATGATTTATACTAAAATGGTTTCAAGGCTGATGGGTTTCTTGTTTTTTATAAAACCTTGAACTTAAAATTCTTGAACCGACGAAAACAAATAACATGGCAAAACAGCAACAACGCCCCCAACCCCGCCCGCAACAACCGCAAGTAAAAAAGACCGCACCGGCTCCCATTCGCCGAACCGAAAAACGTGAAAGCATTTTCAGCGAGGGCAGCCGCGAGTTCATTTTTGGCCGCCAAAACTTTATCTACATGGGTATTGGTTTGGCACTGATTTTGGCTGGACTGGTTGCTATGTCTGGCGGTGCTATGCCCGACCCGGCCAAGTGGGAACCCGAACGCATTTACGGTTTTCGCCGCATCACTTTGGCGCCCATCCTGATGGTAGCTGGTTTTGTGACAATTATTTTTGGTATTTTTAAAAAAAATGAAACCTCGGCAACGCCCCCCGTGCCAGACGACAATCCGCCATCGGCATGAACCTTATCCAAGCTATTATCCTTGCCATCATTGAAGGGCTGACAGAATTCTTGCCCGTTTCTTCCACGGGACACATGATTATCGGCTCTGCCACAATGGGCATTGCAAGTCACCCCTTCGTCAAAGTTTTTACAGTTGCTATTCAATTTGGCGCAATTCTCTCCGTCGTAGTGCTTTATTGGCGGCGTTTTTTCCAAAATTTCAATTTCTATTTGCGGCTGTTTGTGGCGTTTTTGCCGGCAGCAGTGTTCGGCTTGTTGTTGAAAAAACATATTGACGCGCTGCTCGAAAACATCGTCGTGGTCGCTTTGGCGCTTATCATAGGTGGCGTGGTTTTCCTTTTTCTCGATGGCTATTTTGCAAAACGCAGCAAAGTCAACTCGTCGGCGGACGACATCAGTTTGCCCAAAGCCCTGAAAATCGGTTTGTTCCAAGTTATTTCAATGATCCCCGGCGTGAGCCGCTCCGCAGCCACCATCATAGGTGGCCTCACTCAAGGGCTGTCGCCAACCACCGCTGCCGAGTTTTCGTTCTTTTTGGCGGTGCCAACCATGTTTGCGGCTACTTGCAAATCGCTGTGGGATTATGTGGACGAAGGAGGCTCGTTCACGGGCGAAGAACTCACCCTCTTGGCCGTCGGCAATGTGGTGGCATTCGTGGTGGCCATGATAGCCATCAAAGCCTTCATCGGTTTTTTGACCAAACATGGCTTCAAAGTATTTGGTTACTATCGTATCGTGGTGGGGATTCTCATTCTGATTTTGTGGAGTACGGGCTATTTTGATGGGGTCAATTTGGAGAACTTTTAGGCTTCTGTTCTGTTCCCAAATCTGGAATAGCTGTTGTGGCACAACTACAAGGTTGTTCGACAAAAAAATTTATGGTAACTACGGCCTATTGAGGGTCAATTGCTAGCAGCCCGCCCCTCTTCCAGTCGTTTTTGTATCCGCCGCATCTTCAAGCCCAGCGCTACCAACAAGAATCCAAAAACAGCGGCATACAATCCCAGCCACCATACGAGGGAGATAGCTCCGGCAGTGGGGTTGACCAGTATCAAGATGCCGAGGGCAATGGAGAGCGCGCCGGCCAAACCCATGAGCCATTCATGGTCAATTTCCTTGCGCAATTTGATAGCCATGGCGATTTCAAAAACGCCGGTCAGCAAAAACCACAGAGCCAATATTAGCAGCAGCCCGGCGGCGGTCAATTCTGGGTTTATTAAAGCGACTAAACCCAAACCTGCACCCAGCATCCCTTCCAGCACAGAAACCCACCATCCATCATCGTGGCCACGCATCCGGATGCCAAGATAGATTGCCGTCAGACCGTCCGCGAGGAGAAAAATGCCGAGCAAAAGAATAAGTGCCTCGAAAGCGAGTTTGGGGTTTAGGAATGCAAAAATGGCGAAGAGGATAGACAACAGCCCCCGCAGGATGAGGAGCCACCAGAATTTGGAAAGACGGAAAATCATGGTTCGTTTTGTTTTGGTATGAAGAAAAAGCACTGGAAAGGTAAACAAGTTTGCCCTATTTTGCCCAGAGATTGTACTTCAAAATGCAATAAATCGCACGAAACCCATCTTTTGCCCCGATCTTTTTTCCTTCTGCGTAAGTGCGCCCGTAATACGAAATGCCCACTTCATAAATGCGAACGCCCGGCACGCGGCTGACTTTTGCGGTCACCTCAGGCTCGAACCCGAATCGTTGCTCCTTCAAATTCAGCCCTTGCAGAATATCTGTGCGGAACATTTTGTAGCACGTTTCCATGTCCGTCAAGTTCAGGTTTGTAAACACATTGGAAATAAACGTCAGGAATTTATTGCCGATGCTGTGCCAAAAAAACAGGATTCTATGCGGCCTTCCGCCCATGAAACGAGAACCAAAAACCACATCAGCAAACCCTTCTATCATCGGGCGGAGCAGGATGTTGTATTCGGCAGGGTCATATTCGAGGTCGGCATCTTGGACGATGATATACTTCCCAGTAGCGTGCCGGATGCCCGTGTGCAGGGCAGCGCCTTTGCCTTTGTTGGTCTCATGCTTTTGGTAGCGGATATTTAATTGCGGGTTTGCCTCCAAATAGCGATGAATTGCGCCTTCGGTGTCATCTTTGGAACAATCATTGGTGATAATAATTTCTTTTTGAATGCCACCAATGAGTTCCACCGCCTTCACTTTGTCCAGGATGCGGTGGATGGTGCGCTCTTCGTTGTATGCCGGGATGACGATAGAAAGGGTTTCGCTCATGTTTTTACCAAATTGCTGTCGAAGCCACAAGGCGTTTTAGAAATTGATCAATGAATGCGCAATGACACAATGACTGCAACAACTTTATTTTTTAGCGGGCGAAGGTACATTGGGTTTGCCAAATCGCCGTTTCTGGCTGTTTCGCGCCATTTCATAATTTTAACTAAAAATATACTTCTGACTAAAAACTTATTTCACATCCACCTCGTTACCCCCTTGTAATCAATTGCTTAACTCATTCTTATAATCTTTGCAAAACTGTCCTGAATTATGGCACATCGTATCAACAAATTCCGTCGGTTGTGGCGCAAATCGCCCCGTCTGGTATTTGCCTACCTGCGCCGCAAAGTCACCCGCCAAGCAAAACGCATCATCCATCGGGATGAATGGAACAAAAACTGGCTGGGCGAGGAAATGCGGCCTTTTAATAGCCTCCACAATTGAAAAAGGCTCTCAATCAATTGGTTGCCAATGTGTTCTGATACACAATTGAATAGATGACAACCAACTACGAGCTTAAGAACCCTCCCGCAAGAGAGGGTTTTTTTGTTTTCAAAAAACTACTTTTTGCAATTCCTGTTAAACCCTCAACTTTGCAATTACCTGCAACAATGATCAGAATTTGAAGATCTGTTAAATTTGAACTTGAACTACTTGCAAATGAAATACCTGACCCTCCTTCTTTTGGCCGTAATAGCCATTTTTTCCTGTGGCAAATCTGAAAAAAAAGAAAATGCTGCTGGCTCTGAAGCCCCCAAAACGGGCTTCAACGTTACCGCTGTGGAAGGCTTTGTGGTGAAGCCGACTGTGCTCACCGAAACCGTGACAGCCAGCGGCACACTCATCCCCGCCGAGGAGACGGAACTCCACCCCGAGGCCTCCGGTCGCGTAGTCGCTATAAATTTGCCGGAGGGCCGCAGCGTCAGCAAAGGGACTCTGTTGCTCAAGATTTTTGACGAAGACCTCAAAACTCAAATCAGCAAACTCGAAATCCAGATAAAACAGGCTGAAATAACAGAACAGCGCCTCGGTGATTTGTTGAAAGTAAAAGGAGTCAGTCAGCAAGAATACGACCTTGCGGTGCTGCAAACACAGACACTCAAAAGCGAACTGGAGCTGCTGCGCATCAATATTCGCAAAACAGAACTCCGCGCCCCTTATGACGGCATCATCGGTCTGCGAAAAATCAGCCCGGGTGCTTATGTGACGCCCGCCAATGCCATCGCTACCATCCGCTCCTCTCAAGCACTTAAACTTGACTTTTCTGTGCCCGAAAAATACAGCGCACTGATTCGTTCTGGGCAGACTGTGACTTTCACTGTGGGCGGCGATTCGAAGACTCACACAGCTACCGTCCAGGCCACCGAGCAAAGTATCAGCACCGACAATCGCAATCTTTTAGTGCGAGCTATTGTGCGTGATAGCCGCGGGCTTCTGCCCGGTGCTTTTGCGGAGGTAAATCTTTCACTCGGGAATAACTTGAAGGCGCTCATGATACCCAACCAAGCAATTATTCCGCAGGCCCGCGATAAAAAGGTAATTATCAATAAAAACGGCAAAGCAACTTTCGTGACTGTTAAAACTGGCATTCGTCAAGCGGAGATGATCGAAATAACCAGTGGCATCCAAGCAGGTGACACGGTTGCTACCACGGGGATGCTGTTCCTGCGTCCCGATGCTTCCTTGCTGTTCTCAAAAATCGAATGAGTACCCGCTGAAATACCTCATTTTCAGTATTTTAGGCCTTTTTGGGTAGTAACTATCGGGGTTCCGACACACTATTTTGCCGATACGTCGCCCACCTGACGTTTTCCCTTTTACCTTAACAATAATCCCCCACTTCTGCGCCTTACTTTCGCAGATATTAAACATAAAAACATCCCTTCCACATGATTAAATCTCTCCTTGCCTTCGTCCTCCAAATTTCCTTCATCGCCGTTTTGTCCGGCCAAACCCTTTACTACACGGTCAAATTCCCCGACGATTACACCGTGTATGGCTGTGGTGCCGACCCCGGCATTGTTTACCCCTACATCACTCAGTACGGCGATTGCAACTTCAATGTCGGCGTCTCGTACAAAGACCAAGTGTTCTACACCAATAGCACCCAAGGTTGTTTCAAAATCCTGCGCACTTGGAAACTGATTTACTGGTGCGATTATGACCCCAACTGGCCCTCTCCTTATTTTATTATGAATCCCGCCAATACCGATGTGGGGCCAACGGTGAATGGTAACTCGGTCAATCACGGCTATCTGCAGTACACCCAAATTATCAAGGTGATAGACACGGAAGCACCTGTGTTCATAGATTGCCCTACCGACCCGGTGGTATTCTGTGATTTGACCAACAATGACCCCAGTCAATACGTCAATGGCCCGATAGACAACTGCGAAGGTCCTGTTGACCTGAAAGTTAAAGTGAAAGATGCTTGCTCCGGCACTGATATTGACTTGACTTATCGCCTTTTCTTGGACTTGGACGGCAACGGCTCTATGGAGACCTATATTAGCAGCAGCAGCCCGTCAGCTTGGCCTATTGAAACTACGGTGCAGGGCGATACGGTGTGTGGCCAAATCAAATTCCCGCCCGGATTCGGCCTGCCTTATGGTGTTCACAAAATAGAATGGATAGCCAACGACAACTGCGGCAATGAGACGCTTTGCAAATACGAATTCATCGTAAAAGATTGCAAGCCGCCAACCCTCGTTTGCTACAATGGTTTGAGTGTCAACATTATGCCGAGTGGAATGATATCCATTTGGGATGTTGATTTCATTCAATACGCCTATGATAATTGCACTCCGGTCAGCCAATTGAAATACGGGATTCGAAAGGCAAACACAGGTACTGGTTTTCCCGACAACAGCCACGGGGTCACATTTGATTGCTCCGAACTGGGACAACAATTCGTCGAAGTTTGGGCACAAGATGCTTTCGGCAACGCCAGTTTCTGCCTCACTTTTATTGATGTCCAAGACAACTCCGGTGCTTGCCCGCCATCGTCGCCCCTGAAGGGAGCGGTGACCACGGATCAATCTGTGGCGGTGCCTGGTGTACAACTCACCTTGACTAAATTGACGCAAACACTTGCCCTCCTCCAAACAGATGACAATGGTGAATTTGAAATAGGTAGCGTGCCTTCTAGTTGCAACTACAAACTCACTCCCTCTCTCGATGCCCCCCACAAAACAGGTGTAAACACACTGGATGCTTTGCTTGTGGCAGGCCAACTGGACAACATTTTGCCGCTGCCATCTCCTTACGCGCTGCTTGCCGCAGATGTGGACAAATCAGGCACCTTGACTCCTGCCGATGTGACGAATATTGTGAATATCGCCTTGGGTACTCAAACTGATTTCCCAAACAACACGGCTTGGCAGTTCATCCCAGCCAATTATGTTTTCCCGAACCCGCTCAACCCCTGGGCAGCCAACATTCCGCCGTCCCTTACTTTTTGCCTGTCAAGCAACAACAATTTTAACCCAGACTTTGTGGCCGTCAAAACCGGCGATGTAAATGGCTCATTGAACCCCGACAACCTCGTCGCTAACTCGATTGAAGACAGGCAGGAGTTGGCTGTTTTTCAGACCACCCAAAAACATTTTGTATCCGGGCAGGAAATTCGTGTGGATATAATCACACCCGATTTGGCCACCTTGGCTGCATTCCAATTTACTTTGGATTTTGACCCGAATATGCTCTCTCTTGTCGGAGTAGAATCAGACTTCTTGCCTGCCGGACAGATTGGCCAGCCCGAAGCAAATCGCGTGACCGCGAGCTGGTACTCATCTGTCATGCTTGATCCCAATGTGCAAGGGAAAAATATCCGGGCGTGTGCTTTTACGCTGGTTTTCAACACCTTGCACAAAGGCATACTGAGTGAAGCGCTGCAAATGACATCGAATGTGGCTGGGGCAGAAGTTTATACCCGCCAATTGCAGACCATCGGTGCATCGTTGCAATTCTCGACCGAATTGGCCACGGCCAAACCTGACCAACTCCTGTTGATGCCCGTGCGCCCCAACCCCGTAAACGACCGTTTCACAGCTGCTTTTTATTTACCCGAATCAGGTGAAACAACCCTGACACTGACCGATGCCACAGGGCAAGTATTGCAAACCACACAGGCGTGGCGCGAACGCGGCTACCATGAAACAGTATTGGAATTGGGCAGTTCTGCTCGCTCCGGCCTGCTCTTACTTCGCATGGATGGCCCCGGCGGTACAGAAACACAGAAGGTGATGAAGTTTTAAGACGACTTTTTCGACTATAAACAAGAGGTGGCATCTGTGCGCAGGTGTCATCTCTTTTTTGTGGATGCAAAATTCCCCACAAAACTTTTGCTGCCATCTCCTCTCCGGGTTGCCGAATAAGTCATTATTCTTTCGCAGGCTCATATCTAAGTCTTTCCTTGGTCGCCAAATTTTCCGCCTTCATCGCTCGCTGCTTGATTTTCTTCGTCTTTTCCCGTGCCAGCTCTTGACAAATCCGATTTAATGTGATTACATTTGCTATCAAATTAGTATCACATCAAAATCAAACCGAAGTCATGGAAAAGACAATCAAACCTACATCCGGCTGGATGATGCTCGCACTTTTTTTCTTGCTCCTCATCGCTGGCATCTGGCTGGTGGTATCCAAACAGTTCGTTTTGGGCATTATCTTGCTCGTTGTTGACATCGCGTTCATCTCGCCTGGTTTTCTTGCCATCGAGCCAAACAGTTCGCGTGTGCTGAACCTCTTTGGGGCATACGTTGGCACTATCAAGGAAAGCGGCTTTTATTACGCGAATCCATTTTACACGAAGAAAAAAGTATCTCTCCGCGCCGTCACGCTTGACGTTCACACCATCAAAGTGAATGACAAACAGGGCAACCCGATTATGATAGGAGCCGTGGTAGCTTATCGTGTGAGAGACACTTTTAAAGCAACTTTTGCGGTAGAAAACTACCCAGAGTTTGTAAAAATCCAGAGCGAGGCCGCTATTCGCAAACTCGCCGGGATGTACAGTTACGACAACTTGGAAGACGAAGAGGCCATGGTGACGCTGCGCGCCAATTCCGATGAGGTGAACCACCAATTGGCCTCCGAAATCAGCGAGCGGCTCGAACTGGCCGGCATTGAGGTCATCGAAGCCCGTATCAACAACTTGGCCTACGCGACCGAAATCGCGCACGCAATGCTCCAGCGCCAACAAGCTACGGCCATCGTGGCGGCACGCAGTAAAATAGTAGAAGGCGCGGTCGGCATGGTAGAAATGGCACTCGAGCATCTCTCGCGCAAACAAATCATAGAACTCGACGAGGAGAAAAAAGCCGCGATGGTAAGCAATCTCTTGGTCGTGCTTTGCGGTGACAAAAATGCTCAGCCAGTGCTGAATACCGGAACCTTGCATCAATAAGTTTCAAGTGTTGGCGGTTGGCACTTTAGCCGTTGGCAGTAACTGCCGACGGCTAAAGTGCTAATCGTCAATAACCAATAGTAGAAATTATGGCAGCGAAAAAATCATTCGTACTACGCATTGACGAAGCCACCTACTCGGCGCTCGAAAAATGGGCTGCCGACGATTTCCGCAGTGTGAATGGGCAGTTAGAGTGGATAGTCAACCAAGCACTTCGGGATGCAGGGCGCTCGCCGAAGGAGCGGAAGACAATGGAGCCACCAAAAGATTGACACGAAAAATAATTCTGACAGAAACGGCAGATGGAACGCACCCCCATCTGCCGTTTTTTTATTTTTCAAAACCTATACTTCCCTATTTTCACCCCCGCAAAACTTTCTCCGTCCATGAAAAAATTGACTTGGCTTCTATTTTTTGCTGCCCTCCTGCTTTCGCCTTTTTTGCTTATTGCTCAAATAACTTTCCCCAAGCCAGCGCCTTCCGACGAACGCCCCGGCCTCTTCGCTTTCACCAACGCTATTATTTATGTGGACTACAAAACTCGGATTGAAGGAGCCACGCTACTCGTCCGCGATGGGAAAGTGGCGGCATGCGGCCTGAAAATCCTCGTGCCGAATGATGCCGTGGTAATAGACTGTTCCGGAAAAAACATTTATCCAGCCTTTATTGATTTGTACGCTACGGGATACGGACAGCCACCCATCCCACCTGCGCCAACCGGCAGCCCTTTCCAACGGCCAGCACAACCTTTTTCCAATAAAAAAGGCGCGTACTCTTGGAATGAAGCCCTCAAGCCAGAGTACTCTGCTTCCGAAACCTTCGCCGCCGATGCCAAGGCCGCCGAAGAATTGCGCAAACTCGGCTTTGGTGCTGTGCTCACCCACCGTGCCGATGGTATTTCGCGCGGCACCGGCGCACTCGTGACGCTGGCAGTCTCGCGCGAACACGAGACGATTCTTTCTACAAAAGCCAGTCACCACCTTTCTTTCCGCAAAGGTTCGAGCACGCAGAATTACCCATCTTCTCTCATGGGCGCTATCGCACTGCTGCGCCAGACTTATTTGGACGCACAATGGTATAAAGCGGAAGGCCACAAAGAAGAACGCAACCTTTCGCTCGAAGCTTGGAATACGGTACAGAGCATCCCGCAGGTATTTGAAGCTTCCGACAAACTTGATGTGTTGCGCATAAGCCAACTCGGCAAAGAGTTCAATGTCAAATATTTAGTGAAAACTGCTGGCGACGAATATCAGCGCCTTGATGTGGTAAAAGCCACTGGTTTGCCACTCATTGTGTCGCTCAATTTTCCAGAAAATCTGGATGTGAAAGACCCTTATGAGGCACTCAATGTCTCGCTCAAAGATTTGAAACACTGGGAGTTGGCACCGTCCAACTTGGCCCGATTGGAAGCAGCGGGCATTCCGTTTGCGCTCACGACAGCGGATTTGAAAGAAAAAAATAAGTTTTGGGAAAATCTCCGAAAGGCCATCGAACATGGTCTGACGGAGCAAACGGCTTTGCAGGCGCTGACCTACCATCCTGCCGGTTTCATTTATCAATACAACCAAGTGGGCAGTTTGGAAGCGGGCAAAGTCGCCAACTTCATCATTACTTCAGGCAACGTTTTTCAAAAAGAAACCAAGATTTTGCAAAACTGGGTACAAGGAAAACCGCTCGAAGTCAGCACCCCCAATTATTTCGGCGCCAACCCGAATCGGCTCGGCACTTACAAATTAGAGATCGGAAAGGATGCCTATGGGATGGTGATAAAAGGCAAACCCGAATCGCCCGAGACACAAATTATCAAAGCCGACAGTTCCAAAGTGAAAGCCACCCTGACCGCCACAACCAACGGCATAGTCTCTATTTCTTTCCAGCCAGACACACTAAATAAAGGTATCATCGCGCTCTCTGGCACTGTCGGAACCAAGGAATGGACTGGGCGCGGCACACTCCCCGACGGCTCTTGGACGGACTGGCGGGCAGAATTTTTGAAGCCAGCCGACCCCGACAAACCGACCAAACAAAATCCCCTGACAATACCTGAAGTCGGCGATGTCATTTACCCATTTGGCGCTTTTGGCTGGAAGCAAAAACCGCAGGTCGAGACAGTTTTGGTTCAAAACGCAACCGTCTGGACAAATGAGCGCGATGGAATTATGCAAAATACCGACGTACTGATTTCCAATGGAAAAATACAGAAAATTGGTCGCCAACTGCCCGTGCAAGACAATGCCCGGCTCGTGGACGGTACCGGCAAACACCTCACGGCGGGCATTATTGACGAACATTCACACATCGCCGCCACCCGGGGCATCAACGAAGGCACTCAGGAAAGCAGCGCCGAAGTCCGCATTGGCGACGTGATTGACTCTGAAGACAACGACATCTATCGCCAACTTGCGGGTGGTGTCACCAGCAGCCACATTCTGCATGGTTCCGCCAACCCAATCGGTGGCCAGACCCAACTACTAAAATTGCGATGGGGTGCTGCGCCGGAAGAATTGAAGTTCCAGAACTGGCCCGGATTTATCAAATTTGCTCTTGGTGAAAATGTGAAGCAGGGTAATTCGGGCACGCCCGGCACACGCTACCCGCAGACGCGCATGGGTGTGGAACAAACCTACTTGGACTATTTCGCACGCGCACAGGAATACAACAAGTTGAAAAAATCTGGCAAACCTTACCGAAAAGACATTGAATTAGAGGCACTTGTAGAAATTTTGGAAGGAAAAAGATTTATCACCTGCCACTCTTATGTGCAGTCTGAAATCACGATGATGATGCGCGTGGCGGAAAAATTTGGCTTTAAACTCAACACTTTTACCCACATCCTCGAAGGCTACAAAGTGGCCGACAAAATGGCAAAACACGGTGCGGGCGGCTCCTCGTTTAGCGACTGGTGGGCCTACAAATTCGAGGTGTATGAAGCCATCCCTCACAATGCAAAAATGATGGCCGACCGTGGGGTGGTTGTGGCTATCAACTCTGACGATGCGGAAATGGCGCGCCGCCTCAATCAAGAAGCTGCCAAATCCGTCATGTACGCCAACATGAAAGAAGAAGATGCCTGGAAGATGGTGACGCTCAACCCCGCCAAACTCCTCCATGTGGAGGATAGGGTGGGCAGTATCAAAATTGGCAAGGATGCCGACCTCGTACTTTGGAACGACAACCCGCTTTCCGTTTATGCCCGCGCTGAAAAAACTTGGGTGGACGGCATCTTATTCTTTGACCGTCAGGAAGATGCGAAAATGCAAGATTGGGTAGAAAAAGAACGCGCCCGCATCATCCAAAAACTACAAGCTTTGCCCAAAGGTGCTGGAAGCGAAGGTGGCGACAGAAGGAGCCGGCCAAAACAACATTACGAATGCGAAAGCACTGAAGATGAAGGGTAGGAGGGTACGGCCTATCTGAAGCTAAAAAACTTCATTTTATAGTCTGTATTGATCTTTCCCAGCCGGATATCTTCCAACTTTCGTTGGATAAGGCGTTTTTTGAGCGGCTTCAATTTTTCTGTAAAAAGAACGCCCTCGATATGGTCATATTCGTGTTGCACCACGCGAGCGTTGACACCCGTAAAGGTTTCTTCGTGTTCCACAAATTTTTCATCCATGTAACGAAGGCGGATAGCCTCGGGTCTTTCTACGTCGCCACGAATGCGGGGAATACTCAGGCAGCCCTCCTCATAAGTCCACGGTTTACCTCCTTCTTCCACTTTTTGGGCATTGATAAACACCTTTTTGAAACCCGCTTCTGAGGGGTCTTCCTTTTCGTCTTTGTCAAGTTGCAAAGTATCAATCACAAACAATCGAATCGAATGTCCCACCTGTGGTGCCGCTAAGCCAACCCCTTCGGCATGGTACATCGTTTCCCACATATTGGCGATAAGTTCTTGCAAATCAGGATAATCGGACTCCAGCAGCGCAGCTTGTTTTTTCAAAACAGGTTGCCCGTAAGCGTAAATTGGCAATAGCATTTTCTGTGTCAGTTACTTGGTTGTTGGTATGGTTGTCAGCACTCAGAACCGACGTCCAAACCAGATAGATAAATTTAGTCCCAATGATTTTCCTGCATATACTGCTCCAAAATCAGCGCTGCAGCAATTTTGTCCACCAAGGTTTTGTCGCGTCGTTTTTGTTTTTTGACACCGCTTTGAAGGATAATTTTTTTGGCATCGTTGGAGGTATTGCGTTCATCTTGGCGAAAAACCATCTTTTCAGGAAAAAGTTCTCGCAGGCGTTTGGCGAAAGCATCTGCTTGTGGGGCGATTTGGGCGGGATTGCCGTCAGGATATAAAGGCAGACCGACAACAAAACTTTCTACATCTTCCGTTGAGCAGTATTTTTTCAAAAAATCCAATACTTCGGCAGTCGGCACCGTCGTCAGCCCAGAAGCAATAATTTTCAACGGGTCAGTGACAGCGATACCGGTACGTTTTAGCCCGTAATCAATAGCAAGGATGCGTCCCATAAATCAATGGCAAAGGTAGAAAACTTACGATGTACGACCGACGACTTGTGACTGCCGCATGAGCATATCGCTGTAGGATTCGGCCACGATATCTTGCGGCTCAATGTTGAAAGACTTCATATAGTATGCACACTGCTTCTGTAAATGTTCTGTCGAAATATCCGGCGATGTTGCAATCGCTTCTATTTCAACAAAATAGCCGAATCCCTCAAGTTCGTCCAGATGGAACTTCACATTTTCGATGAAGAAAATTTCCCTCCGTTTGCGCACCTCCACCAACACCCCTAATGCCCGTTCAAGAATATTTTTCAATGATACGGCATCGGGTACTGACGTTAACGCCACATCGGATACTCGAGCTTGCGCATCATCCGCCCTGCGGTAGTGGATTAGGCTATTCTCAATGTTGCCTTGTCGGAGTTTGAGTCTGCCCGCTCCCGAAGGCAAGTGGAAGTAAGTGTCTGTTTGCCAATCTGTTCCGTGCGGTTTTGCCCCATTGGCAAGCAGCCAAATGCGGATTGCAGTCTGTTCGGTGGTACGGGCTTTTACTTCAAAATTGAGGTGTTGCATACAATTTC
Organism: uncultured Saprospiraceae bacterium; assembly: GCA_964481485.1. GTDB lineage: Bacteria > Bacteroidota > Bacteroidia > Chitinophagales > Saprospiraceae > M3007. Next base: position 16,517 of record CAYZVM010000106.1, read on the forward strand.
AGAGCAAGTTAAAAACGCTGACCGCCAATATCCCCGCCGTTTCAGTCCGCAGGCGGGCGGTGCCGAGACTGACTCCAGTGAAGCCATTTTGCAATGCCAATTCTATTTCTTCATTGGAAAAATCACCTTCCGGGCCGATAGCAATTACCGTGCTTTCTTGGGAAGAAATTGTTGTTTTCAGATGTGGCAATTGCTCTGCGGAACACCAAGCGATGCGCTTTTGCACCTCGGTCGTGGCAATTGCAAAATTTTGAAAACGAGTGAGCTCGTTCAATTTTGGCAAGCGGGCGCGGAGTGATTGCTTCATGGCCGACAACATGACTTTTTCAAGCCTATCCAATCGGATAGTGTTGCGTTCGGAGCGTTGGCAAAGTAGCGGTGTTATTTCGTCTACCCCAATTTCTACGGCTTTTTCCAAAAACCACTCAATGCGTTCTATTTGTTTAGTGGGTGCTATGGCAATGTGCAAGTATGCAACTCGCTCTCGCGGTGCGGAAGTTTGAGAAATGACACGAGCAATTGCGTGGCGCTTCCCCACCTCTGTAATTTCTGTGTCGTAAAAAAAGCCCTGTCCGTCAGTGAGTTGCAACTTATCACCCACTTTGCGCCGAAGCACAGTGAGTAGATGACGGCTTTCTTCTTCATCCAAATAAGCGAAGCCATTTTCAATTTTAGCACAGTAAAACAGCATACGAGACCTCTGGGGTTTTTATTTATGGCTCAAAAAAACCCACACTTGCCCCTACCCAATCTTTACCCTTATTGTAGCGCACCCCCACCATTTCGCCCTTGCTCATCCGGATCAAATTATTCACGAGGCGGGGTTTCTCCCAGCTTTTGTCCCAAAGAACCATCATTCGGATTTCGCACTTGGATGGTTCGGCGGGATTGGTCGTTTCCACGCCCGCGATATATTCTACTTTGCGCTGGAGGATAAAATTGGACGGGGCGTCCACCTTTTCTATGTCTTCGCGTGTGATATTGATTTTTACTCCTTGGCCGGAGAATGAAAACAAGGGCTTCAAAACCCAGTTTTCGAGGTCATTGGGGATGCTTTTTAGTTCATTGACAAACACCGTCTCAGGTACGAAAGGCGTTTTCAAAAAAGGCAAAGTGTGCTTGGAGATGCGAAAAAACCAATTGGGGTGGCCGACCCATTCGGCATTTACCTCCGTCGTCATGTCCCACTCACGAGGCAAATCGGCGCGTTTTTCAAGTTCATCAAAAATAATGCGGTTATAAATACGCTCTACCCCTATTCGTTGGCCATTGTCGTTGAGATAGTACAAATCGCGGCCTTCGCGTTTGAGTTTGGAAAGGCACAACACTTTGATTCCCAAGTATTTTTGGCTTCCCCAAAAATCAATGCGCGTATTTTGTTTTTCGGGTTCTACTTCGAGCAGTATCACATTTTCAGGCTTGGAATCACCCACAATGACTTGGCGCAGCGTGTTGATATACCCCTCCGCATCTAAGCCACCAAACAGATGATGAAAATCTTTCGGGACATCAAAGTGCTTGCGGTATGAATCCGCCAACAAGTGCTGGAAAAAATAAAGCGAAGGAAAGCCCTGCATTTCGATGAGCTGGGGGATTAGATTCTCGTTTGCATCACGGCAAATACCAAAATCAAGCTGCAAGAACATGGTATGTGCATCTTCATTCGGCACACGCAGGTGAGGAGGTAGCGCAGCCTCACTGCGTTGTTTGAAATTGGGCTGTGTGATAACCTCGCAAATGTCCTCCACGCCTTGCACTAATTGAGCCTTCAATGATTTAGGTACAAAAACAGGCGTTTCGCACACTCGAAAAGTAACAGCCTCGCCAAAGGCCGTATCTACTGTATGGAGGAAATTTTGATATTTTTCTTGGGTGAAAGTAGCGTTGTACTGTTGACGGGCTTGCTTGTGCATATTTGATGGGTGTTGCTGTTCAAGGCAATTTTGAGATGTGTTTTAAATGCTAAAAGCGGAGACTATTTTTTGCGAAGGTTTGTATTTTTTGAATAAGAAAAATAGCGTTGCATACTTTTTTTTCAAAAACAAAGCTTTTCAAAAGTTGGCACTTTTCAGAAAGTTTCAAAAGCCTTTTTGAAATACCTTTGCTACCCGGCTTTCTC
>CAYZVM010000106.1:18735-20117 GCA_964481485.1 uncultured Saprospiraceae bacterium
CACATCGCCATCATCATGGATGGCAATGGACGCTGGGCCAAACAGAAAGGGATGCCTCGGGTGCTTGGGCATCGAAGCGGGGTGAAAAGTGTGCGTGAGGTGACCGAAGCGGCGGCTGAGATCGGCGTTGGCTATCTTACACTTTATGCCTTTAGCACAGAAAATTGGAATCGCCCACCTGCCGAAGTCACTGCATTGATGAGCTTATTGGTGGAAAGTATCCGAGGCGAGATACGCGACCTAAATAAAAACGGGGTGCGACTTGCAGCAATAGGCGATTTAGAAGCTTTGCCCAAAGCGAGCTACCGTGCCCTCATGGACGGTATCGAACAAACAAAAAACAACCAGCGCATCACACTTGTACTAGCACTCAATTACTCTGCAAAATGGGAAATATTGCGTGCCGCACGCCATCTCGCCGAACAGGCTGCGGCTGGAGCAATCACGCCTACCGATATTGATGAAAATGTATTTGAAAGTGCTTTGAGCACACATGGAATCCCCGACCCAGAATTGCTCATTCGCACGAGTGGCGAAACCCGGATTTCTAATTTTCTGCTTTGGCAAATCGCTTATGCCGAGTTGTATTTTACACCCGTTTTCTGGCCAGATTTTGGCCGGAAAGAATTGTTTGAGGCCATTTTGAGTTATCAGAGAAGAGAACGAAGATTCGGAATGATTAGCGAACAAGTCTCTCCATCCCAAGGCTTGTAAATGCTAAGAGATGAGGGAGAGAGCAATACTTGCCGTTAATTATTCAACCTATTACTGCACCACCAATACGAGTTGTTTCCCGTCTTTGCTCGCCGCCAATCGGGTAATATTTTTTACACCATATTGGGATACATCAGCGATTGTTTTCCAACTTGCATTGCCCGGTTTATATTGGAAAATTTTTGCCCCGCTTCCAGCCAAGTAGGTACCATCGGGCAGTGCCACAAAGTCCTCACTTTGGGCAGGCATCGCTATCACAATTTCGGAATACATTTTTTTATGGTCATACGTCTTCAAAAACCAAGTCTGTTCTGTTGCTTTTTGCACAAACGCGAGTCGTCCATCCGGCAAGGTCTGCAGGCAACGGCCAACGTTGGATGCAACTCGCCACAGTTTTTGACTCCTTGTTCCAGCCGTGCATAGTGAGTGGGGCATACCATTTTCCCCGACAATAAATAATGCCGCAAGCGTGTCGTTCAGCCAACAATGGTATCCAATTCCTGTGATATTGAGAAACTCTGGTTGTCCATTGTCTGAACGATCGAGCGGGAATGTCCACAGGCGCTGAATGCCGTCTTCTTCCACACGCACCGCAGAAAAGCGTCGTTGGTTCGGCATAAGCATGGCTGAATACTCGGATGTTGTGGGGGTAGATGTGATGCGCGTGT
>CAYZVM010000107.1:0-19770 GCA_964481485.1 uncultured Saprospiraceae bacterium
AAGTACGATTTGCTCAATCGGGTGCTGTCGCTCGGCATTGATATTTCTTGGCGAAAAAAAGCGCTCGGCTACCTGAAACCCGCCCAACCCAAAGAAATCTTGGATGTGGCGACGGGTACGGCAGACGTGGCCATCATGGCAGCCAAAATGTTAAAACCCACAAAAATCATCGGTATTGATATTGCCAACTTGATGCTTGATTTTGGCCGGACGAAAATCAAAAACGAGGGGCTGGAAAACGTGATTTCCCTCGAAACTGGCGACAGCGAAAACCTCCAATTTGCCGAAAATTCGTTCGATGCAGTCACGGTGGCGTTCGGGGTGCGCAATTTTGAAAACTTAGAAAAAGGGTTGGCTGAAATGCTGCGCGTGTTGCGCCCCGGCGGTCGGGTGGTGGTTCTGGAATTCTCGAAGCCGCACATTTTTCCCTTCAAACAACTTTACAACGCGTACTTCAAATACGTTTTGCCCCTCATCGGGCGTTTAACGAGCCGCGATATTCGTGCCTACACTTACCTCTTCGAGAGTGTGCAGGTTTTCCCCGAAGGCAATGATTTTCTTCATATTTTAACTAAACTCGGTTACCAAAACCCGGTATGCGAACGCTTAACACTCGGAATATGCTCCATTTACTCCGCAACGAAACAGTAGGCAGTGTGCAGTGTGCAGTTGGCCGTCGGCAGTCCATTGCTCATTCCAGCAAACTGCCTACTGCTGTCTGCAAACTGTTTTTGCTACTGCTTATTGCCTGCTGCTCATTGCCAACCGCGAACGCTCAGTTCGATCAGGGCAAAAACTTGAACTTCCGCGATTTTCAGGGAAAGCCTTATTATTTTGGAATCACGCTGGGCTACAACCAGAGCGATTTCCGCATCCTACATTCCAAAGATTTTGTCCGCAATGATTCGTTCGCGCGCGCCGAATCGGTGACAGGGCCGGGCTTCAACCTCGGTATCGTGTCGAACCTGCGTATCGGCGATTATTTCGACATTCGTTTTTTGCCCACGTTGTCATTTACCGAGCGCAATATCCGCTTCTCCCCAGCAGGCGAGGGCGGGCGCATCATCCAGCGCCCCATCGAGTCGGTGCTGGTGGAGATGCCGTTTCACGTTCGCTATAAATCCGCGCCTTACCACGATTTTCGCCTCTTCGTCATCGCGGGGGTGAAATATTCGTTCGACGTGGCGAGCGACTCGCGCACCCGACAGGCGGCGGGTATCGTGAAAATCGCGCCCACTGATTTTCAGGTGGAATACGGCGCGGGCATCCAGTTTTTCTTCCCCTATTTCATTTTTTCTCCCGAACTCAAAATCTCGCAGGGGCTGAACAACGTGCTGATTTTCAACGACCGGTTGGAACAAAGCAATGTGCTGGAAAAGGTGCTAAGCCGCACGTTCACGCTGTCGCTGCATTTTGAGGGGTAGGTGCTACCAAGTGGCTTTCAGCCATTCTGTGTCAACTTTCCAATTCTTTTGCTCGTCTTTTTCTTCGGGCATCACCTGAATCTGGCTTTCCGCAACGCCGGCTTCGAGCAGGTAGTTTTTCAGATAAACGGCTCGTGGTTTGCGGGCCGAAGATTTGGCGTTTTTGGTGCGGAGTACCAGTTTTACGTCTGGGAATTGTTTGAGTGCTTCAGCCACCGTCAGCAGGTATGCATTGTACAGCACCGCCAATCCCAGATAATTCTCGCCACATTGCATTTCAAACTTGACATCGCCCCGGTAGGTGTACCGCAGGGAGGACAGTGACTCCTCTAAAATGACATCTAATGCAGCCGCTGTTTTCAAAATGGGCAACTTGCGCGTCAACGACCGGGAAACAGTGTCCACCAAATAGTTCGGGCAATCCGTCAACGTGATTGCCGAAAGGTCGTCCACCAGCAAGTTGCCATTCGTGGGGTAACAGCGTTTGCCCGGCGGGTAATAGACTTGCAACATCAAATACTTGAGCGGTTTTGGTTCCAAATGGCGCGTGATGAACCGGTATTTTTTCCAATCGCTGTGGGAGATGACGGGCGATTCGGCGAGCAACACGCGCTCGTCGCAATGACCGTAGCCGCCCCACAGCTGGAAAACGACGGGTCTGTTGTAGTTGGCAGGGTCGCCAGTCAGGCGAGATATGGAATGATAATTCTGTGAAATTGCCAACTGAACCGTGAAGGTGTAGCAAACGCTCGAATCAAGCGGCACGGGCAATTCTTGCGATACAGATTCCCAAGTATAATTGTCGCGGGTCACCATGCCAAGGTAAGTTTTCCCGTCCGCGGGGGCGAGTGTGCATCCGAAACTCCCGGGCTGAATATCGGGCGGTGTTTCGCCCGTCATTTCGCAGGGCATCCATCCTGCCGGGATGGTAGATCCTTGCGGCAAATCCTCAAAAGACGGATTTTTGAGTTGGATGGGCACTTGTGCAAAAAGCACATTTCCCAAAAGTAGGAAAAAGATGGCGATGGGTAAAGTTTTCATTGGAAAGGAAGCGGCGTGTTGAATCTAATTATGAGGTTGGTCGGTGGAAAAAAACGTCAACAAATCTCCTATTGTCTCCTTCAAGTCCTTGCGATTCACCACTAAATCCAAAAAGCCGTTTTCCAATAAAAATTCTGCGGTTTGGAAACCTTCGGGCAGGTCGCGCTTGATGGTTTCGCGAATGACGCGCGGCCCGGCAAAACCGATGAGCGCGCCCGTTTCGGCCAGATTGATATCGCCCAACATGGCGAACGAGGCCGTCACGCCACCTGTGGTCGGGTCGGTCATGAGCGAAAAATAGGGGAGTTTGGCTTTGGCGAGCAGGGTGAGTTTGGCGCTGGTTTTTGCCATTTGCATCAGCGAAAACGCGCTTTCCATCATGCGCGCGCCGCCGGATTTGGAGATGATGAGCAGGCCGCACTTCGTTTTGATGGCTTCATCAATGGCCAGCGAGATTTTTTCGCCCACTACAGAACCCATGGAGCCACCGATGAACCTGAAATCCATGGCGGCCACCACGAGCGGGTAGCCGTTCACATTGCCGGCGCCGATGGCGAGCGCGTCAGTGAGGCCCGTTTTTTTCATCGTGTCTTCGAGGCGCTTGTCGTAAGGTTTCAAATCGGTGAAATGCAGAAAATCAACCGATGCGAGGTCGTCGTGCAGCGTGACGTATTCCTGCCCGTCGAACAGCAGGTCGAAGTACTCCTCCGAGCCAATAGGAGTGTGGTAATCGCACTTCGGGCATTTGTAAAAATTCTCACGAAGTTCGCGGGTGGTGCTGGCTTTTTTGCAGTTTTTGCATTGGAACCAGATGCCTTCCGGCACGTCTTTTTTCGACTTGGTGGCGGTGGAGATACCTTCGCGCAGTCGTTTGTACCAACTCATGGGCTGACTTTTGATGGATGATTGGCGGTTTGGTCGGGACGGCAAAGATATATGTGTAATCTTGAATTGTTAGCGGCAGGCCCTTATGTTTCGAGTTTGCCTTATCTTGGTTTTTTTATAAAATATTTATGCTCAACGCTTTATCTTTTATTTCCGGCTTACACCCTGTTGCCTACCTTCGCTCTGGGAATACGTTTGCGAAATCTTTAAAGGTTTCGTAAACGTCCAAAGCGTCCACAATCCGAACCGATGTTCTATACCAAAAACGCAAACAAGCAATATTTCAGTGCCGCTACTTGGGTTTGCGCGGTGGCGGCACTGAGTTATCCTGTCACGGACATCATCGGCTATCGCTCGGTAGCGTTGTTGCTCTTGCTCACAGTGTCGGTGTTGGCGATGCGGCTCCATTTGTACCCGGTTTTGCTGGCGGCGTTTTTGAGCGCGTTGATTTGGGATTTCTTTTTTATCCCGCCCAAATTCACGTTCCACGTCAACGATTATTCGGACGTGCTGATGCTGGGGATGTATTTTGTCATCGCTTTGCTCAACGGCGTTTTGACTTCCCGAATCCGTTTTTTCGAGCAACTCGCCCGCCGCAAAGAAGCCCGCGCAACGACGCTGAAACTCTACGATACTTTGTTCAACTCGCTCTCTCACGAACTCCGAACGCCGATTGCGACCATCCTCGGCGCTTCGGACAATTTGTTGGCGACGGATACAAATTTGGGCGAAACGACTAAAAAACATCTTTACCAAGAAATAAACACGGCCTCCGAACGCCTCAACCGACTTACGCGCAACCTCCTGAATATGTCGCGGCTCGAATCGGGTGTCATTCAGCCAAAATTAGATTGGTGCGACGTGAACGAGTTGATTTACACCGTCGTGAACCAGTTGAGCGAACCGCTGCAACACCGAAAAGTGGAAATATCGCTGGCGGAAAATTTGCCTTTGGTCAAATTGGATTTTGGCCTGATGGAAGAAGTGCTGCGCAACTTGCTTTACAACGCTGCGATGCACACCCCGGAAAACGCCGCCATCAAAATCGGGGCGAAGTGTTCTAAAAGCCAGTTGACTATCACCGTTGCTGACACGGGAATGGGTTTGCCGAAAGAAGATTTGAACAATATTTTTGAAAAATTTTACCGCTCAAAAAACGCTTCCACGGGCGGCATCGGGCTTGGCCTCTCTATCGCCAAAGGCTTTGTAGAGGCGCACAGCGGCAACATCCGGGCAGAAAACCAGCCGAGTGGTGGCGCGTTGTTCACTATCCAAATCCCGACCGAAACGACCACCCTAAACCATATTGGCGATGAATAACCCGCTCATTTTGGTCATAGACGACGAGCCGCAAATCCGCAAATTGCTCGACATCACGCTCTCCGCCCAGCAAATGCGCGTGCAGGAGGCCGGCACGGGCAAAGAAGGCTTGATTGCTGCCGCTATGCACCCGCCCGACCTCGTGCTGCTCGATTTGGGTTTGCCTGACGACGACGGGCAAAATGTGCTGGTCAAACTCCGCGAGTGGTACACTTCTCCCGTCATTATCCTGTCGGTGCGAAACTCGGAGGAAGACATCGTGCGGGCGCTCGACAATGGCGCGAACGACTACCTCGTGAAGCCCTTTCGCACGGGCGAACTGCTGGCGCGCATCCGCTCGGCTTTGCGGCTGGCGCAAAACCGTGAGACCGAGCCTGTCAGGGAATTTGGCAACCTCGCGCTGGACTTTGCCGCACGCACCGTGAAGAAAAATGGCGAAATCCTGCACCTCACGGCTACCGAATATTCCCTCCTGACCCTCTTGGCGCAGAACGAGGGCAAGGTGCTGACGCATCAATTTATCCTGAAACAAATCTGGGGGCCTGCCTACACCACGCAGTCGCAGTACCTGCGCGTCTATATCGGCCAGTTGCGGAAAAAGATTGAGGACAACCCAAACCAGCCGAGGCACATCTTGACAGAATCGGGGATTGGGTATCGGTTTATGGGGTGAGTTTGTTTGATTTGAGATTGCAGATTACATGATTTGAGATTTTATGCGAATCAAGGGTTGAAAATAAAAGGGCGTTGGTTTTCAATATTTTAGACCTATGAGGTTTTTGAAAACCTCATAGGTCTCGTGTGCAAAACTTTGATTTTCAAAACCCAAACACAACCCTTGATTCGCATATTTTAGATGTTTTTGAACATTCTACGGAACTTCTGGTACTCGCAAGTATAAAACTCAAAAATGCCGGGCGAGTTGAGGATGATGTCGCCAATTCTGCTCTAGGTATTGAGCATCGCACTAAAAGCGATGTTGCTGTCAACGACGATATTCATTCTTCGGGCAGAAAGCGATTTTTATTCTTTGCCCACCAACTTTTGTTGACCGCTTTTGCCAACTCGTCAGCGTTCGCCTTCGTCGCTTTGCTTTTGGCCGTTATTTCCTTGTAGCGCAGGTAATCCAAAAAACGCTGAATCTCTTCAATATTAGCGTCAATGGGCAATTTTACGATAATCGCATCCGCAGTTCGTTCGATAGTCATAGCGCACTTGTTTTAAATCTGCGGGACAAAAATAACCGAATTTCTACTCAAGTGCCGTTTGAACCCCGTTTTTACAAAATCTTTATACCCCCGCCCACCACTTTTACACCCTCCTTATACGCTGCCCCGCACCTTTGCAGCAGATTTTAAAATGCAGAATTGACGAGTAAAATCGCTCAACCCCGGCAGTTTTCAGACACACATTTTCCAACAATCCGACCCTTCGGCATCCACCGGGGCTGGAGGTTTTTTGCCCAAAAATCAAATTTCACGCACAACTCAATTTTTTGAAAAATGAACATCAAAACCAAAATATCGCTCGGCTTGCTGTTCCTGTTCGCCCTTTCGCTGCTCGTCTCCGGCGTGGCGATTTACCACCTGAATCATCTGGCCGATACTTCAAAAACCATTTTGAAAGAGAACAACAACAGCCTCGCCTATACCCACGCTATGTTGAAATCGCTCGACGATTTGAACGTTGGCAGACAACGCGACGCACTCCCGCCAGACTGGGCTGCGCGATTGGACACCTTCGCGCAATACCTTGTTTTACAGGAAAATAATCTGACTGAGGTGGGGGAACCTGTGCTCACCGCCCAAATCCGCGCTGATTTCGAACAGTTGAAAAAAAGGCTGAACCACCGGCCTGTGCAAGACACGCGACCGTCGGTCGCCACGCTTAAAAACCTGCTCTATCAAATCAACGACCTCAACAGCCAAGCTATCCTGCGGAAAAACCAAAGCCTGCAAGCGACTGCTCAATCGGCGATTTCATTGGTCGCGGCCATCGCTACGGCGTGTTTCATGCTTTCGTTGTCATTCCTCTTTAGTTTTCCAGCCCTCGTCGCCGACCCGCTCAGCGAGCGAAATCAGCGCATCCGCGAAATCGCGGGGCTGATAAACGAACCCGCAGAGGCGGTCAAGTCGAACCTGAAAAAATTGGAAAACGAACTGGTTTCTCTCCACCCAGAGCAAAAATCCCTGTTCGCAAAACTGCGGGAAGACTGCCGCTTGCTCGCCGCCACTGCCACTCAAGTGGCAAACATGGTCTAAGATCCTTTCAAACATCTTTTCAAACATGAAACCCTCACATTTCGATTCCAAAAAAGTAAGCGCCGCGTCGCTGTTGGTCGCGCTCGGCATCATCTACGGCGACATCGGCACCAGCCCGCTGTATGTGCTGAAAGCCATCGTCGGCGACAAAGAGATTTCAGAAATGCTCGTCTATGGCGGCGTGTCCTGCGTGTTCTGGACGCTCGTTTTCCAGACGACATTCAAATACATTTTGCTCACGCTCATGGCCGACAATCACGGTGAAGGTGGCATTTTTTCGCTCTACGCGCTCGTCCGCCGTTACGGGAAACACCTCGTGATTCCGACCATTTTGGGCGCTACGACCTTGCTGGCCGACGGCATCATCACGCCGCCAATTTCGGTCGCGTCGGCGGTAGAAGGTTTGGAAATGGTCGTTCCGGGCTTGCCCACCGTGCCGATTGTGATTGTCATTTTGTCGTTGCTTTTCTTTTTCCAACGCTTCGGCACGCAAAAAGTCGGCGGCACTTTTGGGCCGGTCATGGTGATTTGGTTCACGATGTTGTTTGTGCTCGGTTTTAGCCAAATTATTCAAAACCCCGGTATTCTCAAAGCCTTAAATCCTTACTACGCTTGGGCGCTATTGGTAAAATACCCGCATGGGTTTTGGCTTTTGGGTGCGGTTTTTCTTTGCACTACCGGGGCGGAAGCCTTGTATTCTGACCTCGGCCACTGCGGTCGGAAAAACATCCGCATCTCGTGGATTTTTGTAAAAACCTGTTTGATGACCAACTACTTAGGTCAGGCCGCGTGGATTTTGCATCAAGGCGAACCGATGCTCGGCGGGCGAAATCCTTTTTATGAAATCATGCCGTCGTGGTTTCTTATTGTCGGCATCATCGTCGCCACTGCCGCCACGATTATCGCCTCGCAAGCCCTTATCAGCGGCTCGTACACGCTCATCAGCGAGGCCATGTCGCTCAACTTTTGGCCCCGCGTGGCGGTGCGCCAGCCGACCGAGTTGAAAGGGCAGATTTACATTCCGAGCGTGAACACGATACTCTGGGTCGGCTGTATTTTGATGATTTTGTATTTCCAAAGTTCGACGCACATGGAAGCGGCCTACGGTTTTTCCATCACGCTGGCGATGATGATGACTTCCATTTTGCTGACCTATTTTTTGCTCTACATCAAAAAATGGAATGTGTGGCTGGTGGGGGCGGTACTGTTGATTTTTGTGGTCATAGAAAGTTCGTTTTTCATCACCAATATCGCCAAAATCAAGGAACGGTGGATGTTCCTCTTCTTCGAACTGTTCATTTTCATCGTCATGTACGTTTGGTATTTTGCCCGAAAAATCAACAACCGCATGGTCAATTTTGTGGACTTGGGCCACTACCTCAAACGCCTGAACGAGTTGAGCGCCGACGACAACATCCCGAAATTTTCCACGCACCTGATTTACTTGACGAAGGCCGACCGCCGACACCACATTGAGGAAAAAATCGTCAAATCCATTTTTTCAAAAAAGCCAAAACGCGCCGATGTCTATTGGTTTTTGCACATCAACCGCACGGACGACCCCTACACGCTGAACTACGAGGTGAACGAACTGCTCGACGACAAAGTGATTCGCATTGACCTGAACATCGGCTTCCGCTTGCAACCACGCACGGAGCTGTATTTCAAAAAAATCGTGCAGGATTTGGTGAAAAACCGGGAATTGAGCCTCCACATCCGGCCCGATGGCTCTACGCGCTACAACCCCGAGCCGGACTTCAAATTCGTCGTCATCGAAAAATTCCTTTCGGTGGAAAACGAACTCGCGCTAAAAGAAGGACTTTTGCTCAACTCTTATTTTTTCCTGAAAAATCTGGGTCAATCGGACGAAAAAGCCTTCGGTTTGGACAAAAGCGACGTGGTGGTGGAGCAAGTGCCATTGGTGTATCAACCGGTACAAAAACTTGAATTGCAGCGAGTTTGAGGATGCAGGCCATTCGACTCATCCAATGGTTTGCACGGTTTCAATATTAAAAAAATTGTCCCTGTCATGTTGAACGGATTGAAACATGACAGGGCGCAGGGGGAAAAACAACTTCTTTATGAAAAAGATCTTGCCCGCCATTTGGCTGTGCTATTTATCGCTCCAACTTGCCGCGCAAAAGGATTCTCTGACCGTATTTTCTTTTTCCGCCTACGGCGAAACCTATTACGGCTACGATTTTTCAAACCCGGCGAATCACGAAAAGCCGCCGTTTTTGTACAACTTCAAACGGCACAACGAGGTGAATATCAACCTTGTGTACGTCAAGGGCAGTTACACGGCGACGAAGACCCGCGCCAACCTTGCCTTGATGGCGGGCAACTACGCGCAGTACAATCTCGCGGCGGAGCCGACGCTTTCGCAAGTGATTTATGAAGCGAATGTGGGGCTGAAATTGTCGAAACGCAAAAACCTCTGGCTCGATGTGGGCATTTTGCCGTCGCACATCGGATTTGAGAGCGCCGTCGGAGCCGACTGCTGGACGCTGACGCGGAGTTTGGTGGCCGAAAATTCGCCTTATTACGAGACGGGAATAAAACTTGGCTTCACCAACGCCCGTGAAAATCTCACCGCTAACTTACTGCTGCTCAACGGTTGGCAGCGCATCCAACGACCTGAGGGCATCAACCGTCTTTCCGCCGGAATGCAATTGAACTGGAAACCCAATCCGTCTTTGACGTTGAACTACAGCAACTTCATTGGCACAGACAAGCCCGACAGCCTGCACGCGCTGCGTATGTATCACAATTTTTACGGCATCTGGGAAGTGGGCAAATGGGGTGTGATTGCGGGGTTCGACGTTGGGACAGACAAAATGGCCGACGGGAATTACGGCGCGTGGGTGACACCGGTCGTTATCGTTCGCTGGAAGGTTTTGGAACAAATCAGGTTGGCTTGCCGGGCGGAATATTTCGGCGACCCGGACGAAATTCTTATTTCGACCGGCACGGAAAACGGCTTCCGAACTTGGGGTTTTTCGGCCAATTTGGATTATCAAATTTCAGAAAAGATGCTCTGCCGAGTGGAAGGAAGATGGTTGCGGGCCGATGACTCGATTTTTACGTTGGGCGACCGGCCAAGTCAGAACAATGTTGCAGCAACCGTTTCATTGTCAGCAAGATTTTGATGTAGAATTTCAACATTCGGAAAGTTTCGGAGAGGTGATTGCTACCTTTGCCGCACATGAACCTCCGCATTTTCCTCACCCTGCTCCGCAAAGAATTTTTGCTCGAATTCCGTCAAGGCTACGCCATCAGCGGCATTGTGCTGTATGTGGTCAGCATGGTGTTTGTGGTTTACATCGCGAGCATCAAAGTGTCGCCGCCTGTGTGGAACGTGCTTTTTTGGCTCATCGTGCTGTTTGCCAGCATTAATGCCGTGGTGAAAAGTTTTGTGCAGGAAAGCGGTGCGCGGCAGTTGTATTACTACCAATTGGCCGACCCGGCCATGCTGTTGCTGGCAAAAATCGTGTACAACACGTTGTTGTTGTTGGCACTGAGCACATTGGCCTTCGGCGCCTATAGCATCGTAGCGGGCAATCCGGTGAAAGACGTGAGCCTGTTCGCACTCGTTTTGTTGCTGGGCAGTTTGGGGTTTTCGATTGCGTTCACGTTCATCGCCAGCATCGCCGCGAAAGCCAACAACAGCGCCACGCTCATGGCGATTTTGAGTTTTCCGGTCATCCTGCCCATTTTGCTCACGCTGATTCGGCTGTCGCACATCGCCCTCCGCGTCATCCAGGACACTGCCTATCAGCGCGACATCATCAATCTGCTCGCCATTGACGCTATCCTGCTCACGCTGACTTTTGTGCTTTTCCCTTTTATTTGGAGGGATTGAACCAGCGTGGCGAGGCCTTTTTTTAGCCCCTTCTTTTCAAAAATAGACTTGCTGCGGCGGGAGCGCAAAAGCCAACAACTTAGTCTGGCAGCCGGACGGTCGTAATAGGCCGCCCGGCTTTTTCATTTGAAAAAGCAAAACGGTTTACTCGCTCAAAAGCGCAGTTCACATCTTGAGGGGTGCGATTCAGTCATTGGCGCAGATAGTCCGTCTATAAAGAGCCAATTTTGTTTTGCCATTATTGATATGCAATAAATCAACATCTTTTTTTGGCAAACATCAATAAATAACAGGCACTTCGAATACCCAACTTTGTCGCCTAAGTACACTGTAAACTAAGTGCCCCGGCGACGCAATTTTTTTCACCCAACCTGAAATAATATGAAACAAACAATCTACTTCCTCGCCCTCGTTCTGCTGGCGGTTTCCTGCCAAAAAAACGAATGGACTGTGCAAGAAACGCAAAACGATTTTGCCGATCTGATCGCAATCGAAGACAATTTGAACATCCCTACTTGGGGTTTTCTGTCGTACCAATCAAAATTGCCCGAATACCTGCGAGCGCTCGGCATGAACACCCCGCAGATTTCAAATGGGAAGGCGACCATTGGCCGCGTGCTTTTTTACGACAAAAACCTCTCGGAAGACCGCAGCACTTCCTGCGCATCATGTCACCAGCCGACCCGCGCATTCTCCGACAATGTGGCATTTAGCACCGGCCTAAAAGGGCAAAAAACGCATCGCAACTCCCCGCCCTTGTCAAATGTCGCCAATTTTGCCGCGCACTATAAAGCCGCGACGGGCCCTCGGCCCCTGCTTTTCTGGGACGACCGCGCCTCGTCGGTGAGCGAGCAGTCTCGCCAGACTTTTGCCAACCCCATCGAAATGGGCATGGAAATGCCCCAAGTAGTGGAGCGTGTAAAAGAACTGCCCTACTACGCTTGGCTCTGGAAAGAAATCTACGGCGACCTCAACATCACGGACGAGCGGGTGCTCGAATGTGTGTCCGAGTTCGTGGGGGCGATGGGGAGTTTTAATTCAAAATTGGACAAGTCGCTGGCAGAGGCGTTTGACCTTTTCGATGAAACCACGACCGTGTCGGTTGATACCGCTATCACACAGTTGTATTATGGCACTGGCGGGATGGACACAACTATTACAACCACGATCATTGGGCTGCCTTTTTTCAGTTTGAGCGAAAATCGCGGGCGCGATGTTTTCATTGCCAACTGCACCAAATGCCACTCTCCCGTCCGCCCACTGCAAGAAGTGTTCGCAGCTTGCAATGGCCTCGACGAACACTATGAAGATCAAGGCTTGGGTACACTCAGCGGCAACCCGGCAGACAATGGCGTGTTCAAATCGCCCTCGCTCCGCAACATTGCGCTCACCGCCCCCTATATGCACGACGGGCGTTTCAACACACTGGAAGAGGTCGTTGATTTTTATAGCAACGGTGTGAAAAACCACCCCAACCTCCACCCACAATTGAAGCGAAACGGCAGCACCCAACTCAACCTCAACAACCAGCAAAAACAAGATTTGGTGGCCTTTCTCAGAACGCTCACCGACAATAGTTTTGTGGAGAGCGAGCAATTCTCCAATCCCTTCAAATAACAACCAGCATCCCGAATGAAATGCCTGTGGACAATCTTCCTTTTCTGTACCTGCGCCGCCCTCCCTGTGGCGGCGCAGATTGTTTCTCCATTTTCTGTAAAAATTGACTTGGCCGCGCCCTTGCAGCGCAGCTATGGCGGAGCAGTGCAGTGGAAAGCGGGACAAAAAACGGCGCTCGAACTGACGGGAAGGCACGGCACTTACGCCGTGCAAACCAGCGATATATTTCAGGGAGAGATGATAAGGCACTACGCGCAGCGGTCGGTTGACACGTTCAGGCTCACCTCGGGAAAACTGCTCAACAGCAGTGGGTGGCAGCAGTTCGGAGAAGCGCAGCCACTGTCCCCGGCGCCGGCGCACGTCGCCAAGTCATTTTGGCAAATGGGCATTGGCTGCCGTTTTGTTTTTGAAAAAAAGCGCAACCCGTGGTCAGTATTTGTGCAGCCGGGGCTGTCGGTGTCCATGCACCAGTTTTTTGAAGTCAGCCAAACCTCTCAAGTGGAAGCCATGGCCAGAGATGGTTGGGTAGAAGGAGCATACCCCTATCAACTTGACATCCAAATTCGGACACTTTTTTTCTATCAAAAACGCGAAATGCGCATCCGGGAGCGGTGGCTCGTCGGCCTGACCTATGATTTGGGCGTGGCGCGCAAACTTGGCAAACACCTATTTCTCGAAGGACGGCTCGGCGTTGGCGGCAATCTGTCTGTGCCATACGAGGAGCCGCAGCCACCCGTACCGGTGCGCCGTTTTTGGGCGCGGCCTTCTTTGATGGCGGGATGGACGTTCTGAAATATTTTTACCATAGCCGTCAGGCTAAACCCAGATTTTTGTCATCCTGTAGGGAACCGTCCGCTCTATGGCGGGTAAATCGCGGGTTTTCCCCTCGTAGAGCGGACGGTTCCCTACAGGATGACAAAAATCAGCGTACTCTATGTGCCTATGTGTTTCAATTAGAATCTTTACCGCTGCACCACCACCTTCCGCACAACCCTGCCCCTGTCCGTTGCCACATTCAGCAGGTAAATGCCCGCCGGAAACCCGCCCACGGAGAGTTCAAATTCAGGCGCGGAGACATTTTTTTCCAATACAATTTTTCCAAAAATATCGAGCAACACTGCGCGACGGGGAGTAGCGCCTTCCACCTGAACCCTCGCCACGTCGCTGGCCGGGTTTGGCACCACTACCACCGCGATAAGGTTGCCAGGCTCCGAAGTCGGTACACCGCTCACGTCCGCCACCACACAATATTTGTCCGTGCAGGTGCCAGCGAAATTGCTGATTTCCAAACAGATTTGATAAACACCGGGTGCGGCGTAAGTGTGCGTCAGCGAATCAAAAGCGCCGCTGTGCACCGCTCCGTCGCCAAAAGTTAGGTACCACGACTCGGCGTTGAACGACGAATCCCGTAGCAGCACCGTTTGGTCCGACACATTTTCTGCCGTGAAATAGGCCCGGCAATCTGGGTTGGGGCAACACACCCCGTCCGTCCACGACGTGATGCCGTGCGTGCGGGCAAAACATTCATTTTGGTAGGTCACTTCATCACAGCCGCACACCGGAGCGTAGATTTCGAAGCAGGGCGTGAGCGTGTCAATCCACGCCGGATTTAGGCAATCCGTCGCACAAATACCGGGCATCCAAGAGACGACGCCATTGTAAAATTGAGCCACACAACTGTTCGGGTACGTCACCCCATTGCAGCCGCACACCGGGTCATAGACTTGCGGGCAAAGCACGTTTGGGTCAATAATAGTTGGGTCAATGCAAACATGCTCGCCGATGTGAATCGTGTCGCAAAAAGTGCCGCCGCATTGAGTGCCATCGTCAGATAGGCCGGACACCGTGAGGCAAACATTGTAGTCGCCCGTGTCCATCAGATTCAACGTCGGGTTTTGCTCAAATGAAGTTTGACCGTTGCCGAAGTCCCAATACCAACTTGTGATATTGCCGCCGGGGAAAGCAGACAAGTCATTGAACGTCCAAACCGTGAGCGAGCCACCGGAGTTAAAACCTTCAAAATCAATGAACAAGTTGTTGCACACACTCCCGCAAACGCCCGGCGACCAAGACGTGACACCGCCATATTGGTACGCATCGCAGGAGTTGCCATAGGTCACGCCGTCGCAGCCGCACACGGGGTCGTAAATATCTGGGCATCCCGCCGTCGAATCAATTTGGGCAGGTTCGATGCACAATGCGGTCACATCGAACACCTTGCAGACTGTGCAATTGATGGGCGCAAAATCGCCCGTCGGATAGGTGGCGCACAAGACGTGCTGACCTGGCTCGCTGAACAAATGTGTGAAATCCAGCCCATTGCCTGTCACCGTGCCGCCGTCAAGCGACCAGATAGTGAAAAAGAAAAACGGCGGCGTGTCAATCGGCGGAGTCAGCGTGGCGTGCAGCGCCGTGCCATTCAGCGAGTAGGCGATGTCATAAAAGCAGTCATCAGCGCATGGCCCGCCGCTGACCGTAATAGTTTGGCAAAAAGTCACGGTGCAAGGCAACTGACTGATGAGCTGCGCATGGACGGTCAGGCAGACGGTGTAGGTGCCCGACATCAAATATTGGTGCGAGGGATTTTGCTCGCTCGACGACGAGCCGTCGCCGAAGTCCCATTGCCACGAGGTGATGATGCCGCCCGAAATGGTGCTTTGGTCAATAAATCCGATGACCAACGAATTGTCGGGCGCAGGGCCCCAGTTGAATTTGACATTCAGGGCATCGCAACCCGTGCTGCCACATTCGCCGGATGCCCAAGAGGTGACGCCGCCCCATTTCATCGCCTCGCAGGAATTGCCGTAAGTCACGCCATTGCAGCCGCACACGGGGTCGTAAATGGCGGGGCAGACCGCATTGGGGTCAATCAGCGAAGAATCCACGCAGGTGGGCGTTTGGGCAGGGAGATTGGGGCTAAAAAGAAGAAAAAGACAGATCAAAAACGGTGATTGGAAAATTGCATTCATGGATTGGCATTTTTGTTTGTGAAAAAATCGGTGAACGGGAAACGCGGAAAAAGACGGGCGGCGTGTTCGGAATGGTTGGTAAAATGACACATCGAAATGCAGCAATGCGGCGTTGTTTGCGGTGATTTGTTCATTTCTGGCAAAATGAAATTATCCGGTTCGTTCTGCCCCATTTTTTCAAAACGTCGTTTGTTTTTCGTTTTTCACAAAAAAAACCGCCCGAGGGAGGGATGCTCCTTCGGGCGGATTTGCCGATACATCATTGACAGCGCGCGTTGTTATCGCATCAAAACTTTCCCACTTCCCACTCTTTTCCCCGCCTTGTCCATTATTTGAAAAAAATAAACCCCACTCGTCAGCCCCTCGCGCCGCAGCGTGAGCGTGTTGCCGTCGAATGTCATCTCGCGCAATATTTTTCCTGCCACATTTGCCATGCGAAATTGGTACTCGCCCGCGCCCAAGCCCTCAAAAGTCAGCATCGCCGTCTCTGTCACCGGGTTGGGGGAAACCCGAATGTTGAAAGCGGACGGGTCGGGGATTTTGTCCACATCCACCGTGATAAAGTCCCTGCCGATGCGGTGCAAAGTTTCGTTCGTGCGGATGGCGCCGTTGAAGTCGAAATAAATAGAAGCCGTGTTGTGGATGTCCGTGCCGTCGGGCAAGTCAGGTTTTTGGGAAATTTTGAAACTGAAAAAACCGTGCGAGGCCGCCTCGCTCGAGTTGCTGTCGGGCAAGTTGATGTCTGGAAACGTGACAGTTAAAAAGCCCTGCCCGCTCAAAGCCCAAGTGAACGGGTGCGAAGCCGTGCCCATGCGCAGCGAACTGGGGTCGAGGAACGGGGAAAGTGTGTCGCGGATGACCACATTGTGCGCCGGAGCCGTGCCGGTGTTTTGGAAACGCACGAGATATTCTATGTCTGTGTTCGGCGGCACGAGCCGTTCGGAGCCATAACCCTGCGGGAAACCCTGTTTGTCGTTCGGGTCGAATGCCCCCACAATTTCCCCGCAAAAAACATCCTGCGATGGGATACCGTTGTTCAAAAAATACCAATTTGGGAAGCCCAAAATATCAAAACCGCCGCAACCTTCCGCCCATGCCGCCACCTCCATCGAGAATGGGTGCCCCGGTTCTTGTTCCGACTCAAAGCGGCGGAAATGGCCGTTGGCAGGCATTGAAAAGGAACGCGATTCATCGGGCAGGTATGTCTCGTCGCCCTGCATCAGCACCACGTCGTCCTCGATGACGAAATAGTGGAGGGGTTGTGAAGGCGTTGTGCCAGTGTTTTTTACCTCAAAACGCAAAGTCGTGTCTTGCTGGCAACGCGCCGTCACCTGAATCTCCGCGCCCGACCAATCGGGCAAGGGGATGCACACCGAATCGGGAAAAATGTGCGCCATCACGCACAACGTTTGGCCCAAAATGGTGCTGTCGCAATCTACATACACGGAGAGTTGCAAATTGCCGCATTGGCCCTGCCCCACCGCGCCGAGTTGGAAGCGGTAGGTGTTGTTGCCCAAAACCTCGTAATTCAAGGTGGTATCGGTAAAAATCAAGTACGGGTCGAGCATGACATCCACCCAAGCCGAGTCGGCGGGTTCGGTGCCGCGATTGCAATATTGCACATACACATAGTTTTCAAAACAGCGTTCGAGCCACGGGGCGGCCACCTCCACCGTCATGTAGGGGCAGTCGGCGATGGCGCGTACCGGCACATCTTGTTCGGTAGTATCCAGCAAATCAGGCAGTTGCACGGGCAGGCTGTCGGCGCAGGTTTCCCATAAAATGTTGAGCGTGGGTTCCACGGTCAGGAAATACGCGCCCGTATCGAGGAACATGGTGTAGCGCCCCGCTGAGTCGGTATTGGCGTACCAAGTGTCGCCGCCGTCGGCGCGGACGACCCAGCCGCCGAGCGGGCTTTCGGGGTCGTTGGTGGCGCAGTCGGCATCGGCGTCTTTGAAAACGGTGCCGGAGAGGTAGGCGCCGGAGAGGGTGGAGTGGGTGGTGCGAAAGAGAAAACCATAACTAAAGTAGAGAGAGGCCGGTGCATACATTCTGCCCGATGGGTCGAAACTAAGGTTGCAGTTATAACTATAATAAGTATCGGCATCAAGCGCCTTTGGGATTTTAGGGAGATCTTGCCAAGTATTCCCATTATCAAAAGACATTCTTAACTCGTTAGCAAACCCAGATAAAAATATCTGATTGCCCAAGTTCGATGTCATTCTCTGAATATTACTTCCTATTGCTCCTGATTTTATAATCCAAGTATTTCCGTTGTCAATAGACCTGTATAAATCTGTATAGGACATTGCATAAATTTCTCCCAGCGTATTCACGCTAAAATCTTCAATCCGAGAGTCCAAAACACGTTGCCACGAGACCCCGTCGTCAACCGATTTGTAAAGAAATGTATAAATTTCAATTGCTGGTTGCCCGCCGGCGATGTAATTCGCAAGACTGTCCATCGCAGCGTAAAGTGCTCCTGACGGATGCTGTATCATTTTCACCAACCACAAACTGTCCAATGCTATGTTCCAAGTAATGCCGTTGTCGGTAGAGCGCAAAGTTCCCTGCTTATTTCGGAGAAAAATCGAGCCAGTCGCAGGGTTGGAGCCAACAGATTTTTCAAGAACACTGTCATAAGCGGGTGGAGTAATATTGATAAAGTGTTCTCCCAAGTCAAAAGACAAAAGCAAAGAGTCGTCGGCGCACACCAATAAGCGGCCCAAAGTATCCAAAACAAATGCTTCAGATTTGTATAAATAATTGAAATACTTAGAAATAGGCTTTTTTAACAGCCAATTTTCTCCTGCATCGCTTGTCTTCCACAAGCCGGTATAAGTCATAGCGAACCATGTAGAGTCAGTATGTGCTTCAAAGATACTGGGGGTGCTCCGGTCAATTCCATTGGATGAAATAAACCAATCCTGTCCATTGTCAACGGAACGAAAAATAGCACTTTGCCTGCGAGCGATGAGCGAGCTGTCAGAAAGTCGCAAGAATACCGGCAATTGGTAAATGTTAGTTACATTGGGAAGTTTGACCCATGAAATCCCATCATCGGAAGATTGATAATAATAGATGACATTGAACTCATTAGACTGGCTTCTCACCTGTGCATAAATGTTAGAGCTTTCAGGTGAAAGAAGCAATCCTTCGACATAGTTTAACGTCCCGGTCAACGTTGAGTCAATATTTACTTCAGTAAAACCATCTGAAAAATGCCGCAATATTTTCGGTTGTGTGGGTGGATGCCAAGTAATTAAGGTGTTTTCAAATGTGACAATATAATTATCTACAGTTCCAACGCCGTTGAATTGAAGCCAAGTCTGTCCTTCATCTGGTGAAAAAGCCACGAAGTATGTACCACTTCCCGCTAACACCAATCTATTGTGGTCATCTGTCGAAAATTGCTCTAACGTAACAAACTGAGATGCCTGATGAATTTCGTCCCAAGTAACACCTTGGTCAGCAGAACGTACCACTTTGACTCCAAGCCCCGGCAACTGTGGATTCAGCGGCGTTACTCCAAACCATATACCCGACGAAGTTTGGCACAGGTTATTAATAAGTGAATTTTCTAGTATTTTCTGCCAACTAATTCCATTGTCAATGGAAATGTAAGTGTCAAAAAGATATGGAATCGATTGATTCACCCGCCGCTCCGCAAACAACGTCCCCGCTCTCCCCACCGTAATCTTCGCAAACCCCGTGTCAGGGTCATTCGACGGCCAGAAAATCTGCTGCCAGTGCAGCCCGTTATCCTGCGAGCAGTACACCGCCCGGTCATAAAATTCGACATACACCCAGCCGTTGACAGTTTGGGTGATTTTGGTGGGCGCACCGCCGTCGGGCGCTTTCAGTTCTTCCCAGTATGATTGGCCGAAAGCCGAAAAGGAGGACAGGAGCAGACAAAGCAAAAGCAAATGTTTCATAAGATTACCGTTTTTAATTGCCCCAAAAGTACCGGCAGCATTTTGCCCCCACAATGCACAATTTTTGGCATTTGCCGAGAAAAATATTTTTTAAAATATTGATTTACAGTATTTTTAGAAATAATTTTGCCGAGTCTATTTCAAGTTTTACAGTTTTAAATTTTACGGTTTTGCTGTTAATCAATCATCCATGACCGAGTCTTTCTTGATCTACACCCTGCGTCGTCTCCCGGCCAAAGACCTCAAGGCGCTCTGCCAACTCTCCCACTGCGATGTTTTCAACCGCCGCGAAGAAGTGGCGCGTTTGTGCGAATATGTGGCGGGGCAGTTGTTGCCGGGCTACCTGGATCCCTCCCCGCGCTCAACCCCACCCCCGACCCCTCCCCTGAAAAGGAGGGGAAACGTAGAGTGCGCCGCGTCTCCCCTCCTTTTCAGGGGAGGGGTCGGGGGTGGGGT
>CAYZVM010000108.1:0-19620 GCA_964481485.1 uncultured Saprospiraceae bacterium
ACCAGCAATAACTAACAGCGGAAATTTTGGTGGCGCAGGCTTATTTCGCGCCCAGAGCGGGGAGGTGGCGGGGCTTTGTTGGAAGTAACAACCTCGCAAATGGCGGGGCGGAAAAAGCGCCGGAACATCGGCATTTCTTTTATCCACAGCGGACAATCGAAAGTTTTTTCAAACGGTTTGTCCACCACGAACTCGGTTTTCAATTGGAAAACCTTGGTGGTTTTGTGGGTGCAGTCGTGGTCTTTTTCAGAAAGGGAATCGCCTTTTGCGCAGCAAGCCTTCGGGGTGGTGGGTTTGGCGCAACAATCGGGCTTTTCAGATTCATCCTTTGCCGCACAGGCATCTTCGGCGGTAAACAGGGAATAAGTCGTCTCGCCCACGCAATAGCAGTAAATCTGCTGTACGCTCACCCCCATCGTGGCAGTCACGAGGGCAGCCATCCAAAGCCAAGCGAACGATTTTTTTGTACGGAGCGACATTTTTGGTTGGGTAATGCGTGGAATTGTTGATTGGGCTGTCTGGAAGATGTGCTGCAAAAGTAAGTTTGAAATATTGAAACGGCAAAAGGTTGTGCGGGGTTTGCAGGGTATTTGCAAAAATCATTGCCCCAATTTCCCCAACAACACCTGCGCCTGTTCGTATCGCACATCGCCGGACGGGATTTTTAACAACTCATCCCGACACGCCGCCGTGTTTTTTTCTTTCAAATAACTCAATGCGACATACCATGTAGCCTCAATGCGGAGCGCCGAAGTATCGTTTGCGATGGGCTCCAAAATCGCCCGCGCATCGGCTGTGCGGTCAAGTTCGATGAGGCAAATGCCTTTGTACAGTTGGGCGGTCAGGTTGTCCGGTTGCTCGGCCAGCAGACGGTCGAGCGCGGCAAAAGCGGCGGGGTAGTTTTTTTCGTTGAAAGCATTTTCGGCTTCGCTGGCTGCTTGCTCAGCCGCGCCCCGCAGGGTGAGCGAAAGGGGGACGTGCTGGGCATATTGGTTGTATTCGGCGGGCTCTGGCGAACTGAAAAACCACACCGCAACAGCCAACAAAACGAGGGCCGCAGCTACCGCGAGCCATCGCATCCGGTTGATTTTGGCGGTCATGGGCGATTGGTATTCAGGCGTTTTGCCTGCTTTTTCCTGAAAAAAATCTGTCTCAACCGCAGTGAGCGTGTCGGTGAAAGATTTGCGCTGGGCAGCCCGGCGGGGGTAAGCCTCCATTTGCTGGCGGAGGGCAAATTCCTCTCCGAACTCAGCATCGGTGGCAGCGCGGGCCTCAACGGCTTGGGCGTCGTCGGGGGCGAGGAGGCCGTTGAAGTAGTCGTTTAAAAGTGTAAAATCTCGTTCGTTCATGGGTCATCCTTTTAAGAAATAGTCGTTTCGACGATGAAAAAGTCAAATCTGTGAAACCCGGGTTCATCCGGTTTTCGCAGACTTGTTTACATCAGAAAGAATGGGGGAAATGTGGATTAGTATTCTAAGTAGAGGGCGCGCCAACGTTCGGCGCAGGCATTTTTGCGGCGATAAAGGGTATCCACGCTGTTCATTTGGAGTATTTCGGCGGCCTCTTTGGGAGCCGTGCCGTCTGACAGCAAAGCCAGCAAACGGCGGCACAATTCGCTCAGTTGCTCGAATGCCTTGCCCAACCGTTTCTGCCTGTTATCCTCAGCCAAGGCATCTTCGGCAAGGGTGAGTACATCCGGGGCGACTTCGGCTGTATATCGCCGTTCTTCCTCATTCCTTACCTCCACTTCCCGGCCTTTCTGCCGCAGCCGGTCTATCCACTTCCTCGACCAGATGACGTGCAGCAGCGCCCCGAGCGGGCAAGTCAGCACAAAATCAGGCTGTTGCGCTTTCTCAAACACGGCTATCAGCGCCTCTTGAAAAATATCGCGGGCATCGTCGGGCGTACCACCACGCGCGACGACCCAGCGCAGCGCCTGGGCCGAGTACTGTTTGTAAATCTCGCGGATAGGACGCTCGTCGTTGCGGCGCAGGGCCTCGATGTATTGATGGTCGGTATGCATTTCAGTGGGCAGTTCGCAGTAGGCGGTTTGCAGTTTTCGGTGGGCAGGGGGCAGCAGAAGTGGGGGTGAAGTTATTTCGGGGAAAGATTTTTTGAGAAAAAATTTCCTGCGCTGCGTGATTTTCCTGCCAGCCTCACTCGGTTTGTCCTTCTGTAGGAATCCGTCCACCCTACGCACCCCACTCGTAGCGCGGACAGATTCTTACAGAAAGAAAAAAATTTCGGCTTCGCCGAACGACAAAAAAAAGAAAAGTGAAAAGAGAAAAAGGGCAGAGGGTAAAAGGGTGAAAGCGCAGAGGGTTACTGCCCCCCCGCCGAGGCAGCCCTGGCGCAACGAAACCCGATAAGGTAGTACCTGCCGTCGCGTACATCCCAGTTGCGGAAGGCCGGGCGGCAACTAGCAACATCGTTGAACCACGAACCACCGCGCAACACGGCGTACATTCCACTTTCGGGGCCTTGTGGATTTACTGCGGTTGTGTTGCGGAATTGTTCGTAATAGTTTTCGCCATACCAGTCGCTGCACCATTCCCACACGTTGCCGCTCATGTCGTGCAATCCCAATTCGTTGGCTTTGAGGACACCTACAGGGTGGGTTCTGCTGTTGGAGTTGTCTTTATACCAGCCTACATCGGCTAGCGTGTTGCTGCCAGCATACTTGTACCCTTTGCTCAGGCTACCACCTCGCGCGGCATATTCCCATTCGGCTTCGGTGGGCAGGCGATAGTTTTTGCCGGGGTTTTGAGCGTTTAGTTTTTTGAGGAATTCTTGGACGTCATTCCAACTGACATTTTCTACCGGGCAATTTTCACAGTCTTTGAAATATGAAGGATTATTGCCCATAACCTTCTTCCACTCTGCTTGCGTCACTTCATATTTTCCGATATAAAAATCACTCACCCTGACGCTGTGGACGGGTTTTTCGTCGGCATCACCATCGTTGCTGCCCATTTGGAAAGTGCCGCCTTTTACGAAAACCATGTTGTCCGGCAACCCCACCCCTGACCCCTCCCCCGAAAGGGGGGGAGAAGCGTTGCTCGGGCAACCGTTGTAAATCGGGTCGCCTTTTTCATTCGGGCATTTGTCATCCGGGTCTGGCACACCGTCGCCATCGGTGTCGGGGCAGCCCTGGTAGCGGGGCAGCCCGTAGGTGTCGGGGCATTTGTCGGCGCGGTCAGGCACAGAGTCGTTGTCGCGGTCGGGGGGAGGGCAGCCCTTGTCAGCGGGGTAGCCGGGCTTGTCGGGGCATTGGTCTTCATGGTCGGGCAAGCCGTCGCCATCGGAGTCGGGGCAGCCTTTCCAGGCGGCAGGGCCTTTGCGGTAGCGGCAAGCATCGTCGCGGTCGGGTATGCCATCCTCGTCAGCATCGGGGCAGCCTGCGGTGAGGGCACGGCCGTATTCTTCGGGACAAGCGTCGTCTTTGTCGGGTATGCCGTCGGCATCAGTGTCGCGCTCGCGGGGCAAACCTGTAACGGGGTTGATGGTGGCACCGATGCCCATTTTTTCGAGGCGTTCCTGCTGCTGCGTCCAGCCGGAGGTAAGCGATGCACGCCGTGCGGTGGCGGAGGGATGATACTGCTGCTCGGCATCGAGAGCAAGGGTTTCTATCCCGGCTTTGGCTTCGTCGAGCGTAGCGCCGAGCAGCCGCAGCGCCGAGCCGGAGAATCGGTCGGCTTCTAATTCCATTTGTTTGCGTTTGATGGCGTTTGTCTCGCCGAAGTCGTGGCCGTTGATATGGTGGCCGATTTCGTGTGCCAGCACCGAGTAGGCCGCCCAACTGGTGCGGGCATCTTGACTGAATTTTTTGAGAAAAACCTCGCTGTAGAGGATGATGCGGCGGTTGCCCTCGGTGGTGGCGAGCGCGTTTTCGACGTTCGAGGCGCGAAGGTCAAAGTTTTGACTCACGGCCAGCACGTTGCAGATTTTGATGACGATAGTCCGGGCTTCGTCGGAGGGATCGAAGGTGTACAAGGTAGCATCCTCCGTCGCTGACTTATAGGCGCAGCCGTGTTTGACTTTGAGTTCTTGCTGGGCAGCGGCGGACAGCGACATTACTGTCAGAAGGATGGCGGGGATAAATCGGGCTGTTTTCATGGCGGCGCGAGCATTTTTTTTTAAGTTACAAAAGAACACAGATTTTGGCAGAAAGGCAGGGTGCGGGCGAAAAGCGGTTATTGCGAATCCATTTTTTTCCAAAAAAACATTTCTCAAAACGAAGGTAAGGTTTACGCAGGCCGGGCGATGTAAGAGCAATCAAACGTACTCAATTTCATCACCCAAACCTGTCGAAACGATGAGAAATACTTTTCTTCTTACCCTTATCTTTTTCTTGATTTACAACAACTTGTCAGCGCAGCCTTTGGAAAAAGGGCAAGCAGTCGTCACGTTCAACGTCGGCCCGTATGCGGCAAAAGTGATTGACGTGCGCTACAACAGCCTGGCCTGCACCGGCACCAACTGGGACGCCACCTATTGCCCGCCGGGCGCGCCGCTCATCCAGCCACCCAACTGGACGACGGCCCGCATGGGCGCGATTTTCGGCGTTGCCATTGATGGCGACAACGGCGATATGTTTTTCGCCGCATCGCCCCTGCTCGTTGACCTGACCATCCCGGTCACGGTGAGCAATGTGGGCATCATTTTCAAAGCCAAAGGTTCCAATTTCGCGCTCTCCGATTTTATCGTCAACAACAACACCTACGGCTCGTATTTGGGCACCAACCAAATCTCAAATCAAAAAGAAGGTTTGGGCGACGTCGCGTATGACCCCTTAAATGACCAATTGTTTGCCACCAATTTGCTCGACGGAAAAATCTACCGCATCACTGGCCTCAATAATCCAACTGGTACGGTGGTTTCGGTGTACGACCCCTTCGCCACCGATGCTGGCAACGCGACTTACCCCGTCGCCGCACTGCAACGCTGCTGGGGCGTGGGTGTGAACCGCGACAACGACGGCAAAGTGCGGGTGTATTTTGCCCGCGAAATTGGGCTGACGGGCCAATCTGAAATATGGTCGGTGGAGTTGGACGGGGCGGGCGAATTTGTCGGCGGCACCGAAACTTTTGAATTCAACGGCCCCAATCCGGGGGTACGCATCACCGATTTGGCATTCAAACCCGGCGACCGGATGTTGCTGGCCGAACGCTCTGGGGCGCACAATTCTGAGACTTGGGAAGCCGTCGGGACGCACCTCGCATGGATTTTGGCAAAACACCTCGAAGTGGGCGAATACACACTATGGGGCAGCAGCGACCGGGACAACACTGCTGGCGGGGTGGATTATGGCTATAAACAATTCGCTGGCGACCCGGACAACTTGGGGGAGTGCGGCGAACTGATTTGGGCAACTTCCAACGCTGCTCGGCTCGACGCGCTGGCGATTTACGGATTGAGCGGCATTCCCGCCGGTGGATACGTTGGCCCATACCTTTCCAATGCTTACATGGTGGACTTTGATGGATCGGTGGTCGGCGGGCCGTATGTAAAAGGTGATTTGGGCGACGTGGAAATTTACCGCGACCCTTGCGACACACGCGACATCTGCGGCTCGGTCGGTGCTTTTGCAAAACCCGAAAACGACCCCGCCGCCGGGGAGTGTTGCTGGAAATTTTCGCTGTTGAATGAATACGAGGACAACTATTTCTCCGGGGTACAATTTATCGGCCTCGACGGAGTGCAACTGAGTTATTCCGGCGTGTTGCCCACATGGGATGTGGTGCACCACACACCTTCCGAAGTCATCATTTCTCCGCACGGCGGGGCGAGTATTCCGAAGGACAATTTTCCTGACATTTTGCAACTCTGCCTGAACGGCTACACCACCACACCGCAAAAAATCGTGGTCCAATGGCTCGGCCCGTTGCCCAATCAAACCGTCGTTTGCTCGGATACGATTGAGGTCGGCTGCCCCGTGCCCGGCGGCAATCCCCGCTGCGTCCGTGCCGTGAACGATTCGCTTTTTTGCAAAGACGGCAAATACACTTACACGTTCGACATCAAAAACAATGCGCCGTTCAACGTCCAATCGTTCGTCATCACGCCGCTCGATTCGAATATCCAAGTCCATCCCGCGCTGACCAATCTGCCGTTCCCCGGCATCCCCAGCGGCGGCACGGGCGGCACTTATACCGTCACTTTGACCGGCTCCGGGCTGGTGCCGGGCAATCCGTTTTGCTTTTACCTGACGGCGCACGATATACCCATCACGAATGGCAATTTTCCGCACGAATGTTGCACCGATTCGGTGGTGGTGGATTGTCTGCCGATTCCGAATTGCGACCCTTGCGACGGCGTGACGTTCTATCCTGATATGCTGTCGCCCAATCCAAACGGCGGTTGCTGCGTGTCGCTCACGGTCGAGAACAACTATTATCCCGGCTTTTTCACTGGCATACAAGTCGCGGGTGTGGGCGGGGTGCAACTGTCCTACGCATCGGGCTGGGCGATATTGCCGCCCGTGCTGCCTTCTTCGGTCACGTTTGTGCCGCCGGGCGGCACGCTCGACACGGGCATCGTGACTTTTGCACAAATTTGCCTCAACGGGTTTACCACCGCGCCGCAGTATTTCGTCGTCAATATGCTTGGCCCCGACGGCGCGATTGTCTGTTCGGACACCTTTCAAACGGAATGTCCGCCACCGCCGCCGCCCACTTGTGCCATTGCCACCAACGACAGCCTTTGGTGCCAAGGCGGGCAGGTGAAATACACGTTTTCCATAAAAAATTCGCCGCTCAACACTTTCGACATCGAGTCTTTCAACCTCGTGTTGGCGGATACCGGTTTCAATGTGTCGCAGACGTATTTTGTGCTGGGCACGCCTCTGCCGCCGGGCAACGAGGCCGGGCCGTTCACGATTGACATGTGGGGCAGCAGCGCGCTGGCGGGCAATCCATTTTGCTTCATCATCTCGGCGCACGATGGCGTGTGGGACAGCATCCCGGCCAATTGGCCGCGCACCTGTTGCACCGATTCCGTGAATGTGCGGTGCCTCATCATCCCAGACTGCTCCGGTCAGGATAGTTGCTGCACGCAATGCTGCACAGGGAGCGATTTGAAATTGCCCAACGGCTTTTCGCCCAACGGCGACGGCGCGAACGACACTTACAAAATCGTCAAACTCACGCCCGCCAAAAACTGCGGCAAAATCAACTTGACCATTTACAATCGCTGGGGCAATGTCGTGTGGGAACACGACGACTACCAAAATCAATGGGACGGAACCAACCAAAACGGCGTTTCGCTGCCTGAAGGCACCTATTATGTGCTGATGAAAATCGAATCCACCGGCTTGACGCTCACCAATTTCGTGGAGCTGCGGCGGTAATGCAACCCCACCCCCGACCCCTGCTCCGCCAAAGGGCGGAAGGGGGGACGCGACTTCGTCGCGGAACGCTCTACGGCTCCCCTCCCTTTTAGGGGAGGGGTCGGGGGTGGGGTTGAACATAGTCATTCAACTTCCTCATTTTCAAAACATAAAATGCAAATAAAATGAAGACCACATTCATCACTTCGATATGTCTCATCGCCCTCTGCGGAGGCTTGAATGCCCAGCAGGACGCGATGTTCACCAAATATATGTTCAACTCGCTCTCCATGAACCCCGCCTACGCGGGCAGCCACGAAAACCTGCGGGCATCAGCACAAGCCCGGCGGCAGTGGGTATCGTTCCCCGGCTCGCCCACCACATTGTTGGCCAGTCTCGACGGCGCGGCTGCGGACAATCGCATGGGTTGGGGCGCATTGCTCGGCTACGACCGCATTGGGTTGAATTACATCACGGATTTGCACGGCAATTACGCCTACCGTTTCGGGGTCGGTGAAGGCACGTTGGCGCTCGGTATTCGCGCCGGAGCCACATGGTATCGCTCCAATTTGGCGGCTGCCGATTTGGCTGACCCGGTGGATGCGGTGTTTGGCCAAAATGTGAGTTTTGTGATTCCAAAAGCAGGTTTTGGCGCGTATTATCAGCAGGAAAAATTCTACGCGGGCATCTCCGTGCCGACTTTGGTGAGCATTGACCCGCGCCGCGATTTCAGCCTGAAAGACGACAGCACTTTTTCCCGGCGGCATTATTTCCTGCACACGGGCATCGTGTTCGAGGCCGCCGACGGTTTCAATTTGAAACCTTCCGTATTGATAAAAGCTGTGAAAGGTGCGCCCGTGCAGGCCGATTTGAACCTGCAATTGTACTTCCTCGAACGCTTCGGCGTGGGGGTATCCTACCGCACCAACGACGCGGTGGTGTGCATGGCCGAACTCTTCACCCGGAGCGGATTCCGCATTGGCTATTCGTATGACTTCACGCTCAGCCGCATCAACAATCACGGCGGCGGGGCGCATGAAATCATCGTCGGCTACGAATGGGGCGGCGCAGGTGATAAAGGAAAAATGCGGGACATCAAGTATTTTTAGTAAACGGTCAATTGGCAGTTGATGCAGTTTTATAAAATTGATTATCAACTTCATAAGCCTTAATCAACCGCTTTTCAAAACATCGAGAGAACATGAAATCGCTATTCAAAATCACGACCATACTGTTGGCAGCAACGTTTTTCAACGCCTGCTCCAACCACCTCCAACGAGCCGACGACGCTTACGAAAATTTGGCTTACGCCAAAGCCATCGAACACTACGAAAAGGCGTTGGCCAAAAACAACGACCCCGTCGCAGCCACCCGCCTCGCCGACAGTTACCGCCTGACCAACCACCACCAGCAGGCCGAAAAATGGTACGCGGTGGCGGTCACTGCGCCAAACGCCACCGTCGAGACGCGGCTGCACTACGCCAAAGCACTGCTCGCCAACGGCAAAACCGACCTCGCCCGGCAGCAGGCAACCCGAATCCTCGAAACCAACCCCGCCCACGAACAAGCCCACAACCTGCTGGAAGCCTGCGACATCCGCGAGCAACTGCAACGCGCCGGCGACCGATACGCCGTCGCCGCCAGCACCTTCAATGCGCCCGAAGCATCCGACTTTTGTCCGGCGTATTATCGGGATGGATTGGTGTTCACCTCCGACCGGGGCAGCGGCGCCAAAAGCGACTGGACGGGGCGGGCTTTCACGGCGATTTACGATGCCCAAACGCAATCGCCCCTGAAAGGCGACGTGAACGGCCAATACAACGACGGCGCCGCCTGCTTCAGCGCCGACGGCGCGGTGATGTACTACACCCGCAACAATTACCGGGGCAACGAGCGCCGCAAAGGCACCGACAACGTGGTGAACCTCGTGCTCGAGCGCGCACGTTTGCAGGGAGGGGAGTGGGTGCGCGAAGATTTTTTTCCGCACAATTCGCCCGATTTCAGCACCGCGCACCCGGCCTTGAGCGCCGATGGCCGCACCCTGATTTTTGCCTCAGATCGCCCCGGCGGGCACGGCGGCATGGATCTGTGGAAATCCGTTTTTGACGGCGCGACTTGGTCGGCGCCCCTGAACCTCGGCCCGACGGTGAATACCGAGGGCAACGAACTTTTCCCCTACCTCGCCCCCGACGGCATGCTCGTGTTTGCCTCCGACGGCTGGCCGGGTTTGGGCGGGCTGGATATTTTCACTGTGCAGCTCCAAAACGGCGGCTATTTCGCCAAACCTCAAAATGCCGGTGCGCCCGTCAACTCCTCGAAAGACGATTTTGGCTGCATCACCCGCGACGACATGGCAACGGGCTATTTTTCCTCCAACCGCAACAGCGCCAATGGCACGGAAGATATTTGGACCTTCGACCGCAAGCCGCAGCCTTTCCAAATGGACGGTATCGTGGTGGACAAGTTCACCCAAATCCCGCTGCCGGGTGTGCGCGTGGATTTGCAAAACAAAACTACCGGCGCCACGCTGACCACCGCGACGGGCGACGACGGGCGTTTTTCCTTTGATTTGGAAAATAACGCGGACTACCGCGTGAGCGGCATCAAAAATGGCATAGCCACCACCACTAAAGAAGAAACTACTCGCGGCAAAAACCCCGGCGAATCCATGTTCGTGCAACTCGAACACAACGACCCGCGCTTCACCCTGCGCGGCACGGCCGTGACCCGCAAAACGGGCGCACCGGTGCAGGGCGTGGTTGTCAACTTGTTGAATACCAGCAAAAAAACGGAACAGACTTACACCACCGACGCGGAGGGCAAGTTCTTTTTTCAATTGGAACAAAACAGCGATTTCGTGGTAAGCGGCCAAAAAAACGGCGTGTTTGCCAGCATCAAACACGCCAGCACGCGGGGCCTCGACCGCAGCACCGACCTCTATGTGAAGTTGACTTTGAACGTGGACATCCTCGAAATTGGGATGGAAATACCGCTCGAGGCCGTCTATTTTGATTTGGATAAACACAACATCCGCCCGGATGCGGCGGCCATCCTCGACCAGTTTGCAAAATTCCTGATGAACAACCCGAAGGTGGAAGTCGAACTCACCTCCCATACCGACAGCCGGGGCAACGACGACTACAACCAAAAACTTTCGCAGCGCCGTGCCGAATCAACGGTGGAATATTTGGTGCAAAAAGGCGTGTCCCGCGCCCGCCTCCGCGCCAAAGGCTACGGCGAAACCCAACCTGTCAACCGCTGCTCCGACGGGGTGCCATGTACCGAAGCCGAGCACCAGCAGAATCGGCGCACGGCATTTCGGGTGTTGAAATTTTAAGAGCGCCAACCGTTTTGGCCGACTGGCAGTCGGCCAAAACGGTAGAAAATATCCTCAACCAAAAAGGTAAGATTTCTGGCAAGGTGGCGATTTCAAGCAAGTTCAACTCAAAATTTCATTTTCAAAAAACAATCAACACCATGAATCTTCCAATAAAGTCATTGCCATTTCTCCTGCTGCTCGCCCTCGGAAGTTGCCAAAAAGAATCCACCGACACCTGCAACGACGGCATCCAAAACGCCAACGAAACCGGCGTGGACTGCGGCGGCGATTGCGCACCCTGCCAAGTCATCCCTGCCAAAGTGTTTGAAAATCTGTCATTTACCGCTGAAAAAGCCTACTTCAGCACCGATGGCAGCATGAACGCGCCGGTGGACGCCGCTCACGCAAAACCGGTGGCCAGCAAAATTGACATCACCTACATCTACAGCGCTGGCTACTCCGAGCCGGGCTTCATGGACGCAGTGGCGCGCTCCAAAGAATGGTACTGGAACGACTACCGCCAACCCTGGCTCCAGATGGCGAAAGAAGTGCGCTATTACGTCACCGATTTGAAAATCAACCATGTGAACGAAGCAAAAGCAGACCAAAGCAAAATCGCCGAATACCTCGCCGACGACCAGCGCGTCCGGCTCGCCCCACACGGCGTATTCGAACAAGGCACCTGCATCGGAGGCCGGCAAAGTTTCGAGCCGGAATCGGCGCTGCTCTACAAAGGCTACGTTTTCGGCTTCGAGCACACGGTCACCGGCAAAAAGGGTCTCCTCTATATCCGCAAAGACCAGCACGTTTATTGGCCTTACGCCGTCGCTCCGAGCGACACGAAAGTGGATATTGTGATGGAGCGATAAGATATTGCGAAAGTTGAGCCCAACTGCCCCCGTCTGATGCGCTGCGTCTGCATGGGGGCAAAGTTGTTGTTGGAAAAATCCTTTTTGATGGTGAGTTTGATGAAAAGTCGCGCCGACAAATACCGTCATCCGCCTGACAATTTTAACATTTTCAATTCCGTCTGTGGTATTTTGACCTTCAACTCCCATACCTTTGAAAGGCTCAAAAATCGGCTGAAACACACCTTTTGATTTCAATCTTTCCTACAAATGAGAAACCAGCGCACCCTATTTTTCATCTTTTGTTTTTCCTTCCCCCACTTTCTGCCCGCCCAAAACGCGCTTCCCAAACGTCAATCGGATTTTACGTTTTCCGCCGAAGGTCAAGGCATCCGTTTCAAACCCGTGATGCCGCCGCTCATGCAGCGGGCGGGCGCGCCAAAAGCCTACTACGAATATTTTTGGGAATTCGGCGACGGCACTTTCAGCAAGGCCGAAAATCCCGTGCACAACTATGCCAAGCCGGGAGAGTACATCGTCAGTCTCGATGCCGTTGCGCATTACGACACGGGCAAAAAAGCCAAGAAAAAAAAGAAGCCCGTGAATGCCGCCGGTGCATTGGCGGGTACCGAACCGACTTATATTTTTGAAGAAAAATCAAAACAGGCCATAGCCATGGGTGCCAACGCCCGGCCAAAAGCGGAGGAAGAATTGACGCTCATTATCAGCTACCGCAACAACAGTTTTGTGACCACCGATGGCAGGCTGCACCTTTTTTTCAACGAAAAAAAATACCCCTCCGAACACTTCATCTTCACGGATGCCCGCACACATTTCGGCGAAGTGGCCGACCCGCTGCTCTCGGAAGCACTGCCCGTCCACGCGGCGCCGATGAAAGATTGGACTGTGATTCCGCTGCGCACCCACGGCGGTGC
The DNA here is from genome assembly GCA_964481485.1 of uncultured Saprospiraceae bacterium. Classification (GTDB taxonomy): domain Bacteria; phylum Bacteroidota; class Bacteroidia; order Chitinophagales; family Saprospiraceae; genus M3007. Next base: position 12,430 of record CAYZVM010000108.1, read on the forward strand.
AAGCATTTCTTGGTCAGATAACTACGCCACCTATTCTATCGTAGAAGATATACTCCGCGATGCACGTGGCAATTATCAGGAGGAAAAAGCCTGGCGTTTTGCCGAGTTCGAGCCGGGCGAAAAACGCAACCTGTTCGTCAGCCTCGCCTGCACGCCCAACATGGTGAAGGACACCCACGCCTTCGTCCATTTAGAGGCCGTTTTTGCGCCCACCGACCCCGTCGTGGCACCAGAGCGTTTTGTCATGGAAATCGAAATCGTCAGCGCGCACGACCCCAACGCCATCGCCGTGTCGGACAACCGCGTGAACTACCGCACATTAGGCAAAAAAAACTTGTCGTACAAAGTCCAATTTCAAAACAACGGCGAAGGCCCCGCCAGCACAGTGGAGGTGAAAGTAGAAATCCCGAAAGGCCTCAATATGGCGCGGATGCGACCGATGGATTGGCACCCCAAATGCCCTATATGCCCCGAAACGCCGGGCAACGAAAGTTGTCTGGACACTGCCTCTACGAAAACTGGCCTCACTTTTACTTTCCGCAATATTTACCTGCCCGGCAGCCGCCAAAAGGACGTGGACAGCCGCGACTCGACAAAAGGTTTTGTCAAATACCGCATCGAGGCGGACAAGAATATGCCCAAAATACCTTTCAGCAGCCGCGCCAAAATCGTGTTTGACAAAGAACCGCCCATCGTCACCAATTTCACCAAAACCAAGTTCAAAGTCGGCATTTCTCCGGGGGTGAAAATTGGTTACAACTACGATTTTGACGACAACCTAAACCGGTATCTGTTTTTGGGCGTGAGCCTCTCGCCCTTCAAGTCGTGGCGGGTTTACCCGCAAATAGAATTGCTCACGGGCATCCGGGGCAAAGAGTTTTTGCCGGAGCAAACCTCCAGAGCCTCGGTTGATTCTACGGATGTCAACGGCATCAAAGTCACCTATACATTTGATACCGTATTTATCAGCGACCGGAAATTTGTCTCTTTTGAGATTCCCGTGTTGCTGCGCAAAAACTTCACCCGCGCATTTGGTGCCGGGCTGGGCGGCTCCGCACGGATTATTTTGGAAAGTGGGCAAGACTGCTCCCATGTGGACATTACTCGAACGTATGCCCCGCCTCTAAATGTAGATTACCCGCCCGAAGTAGTGGTGGACACCATTCATATTTTTCCATACTCCGCCACCCACGCCCGTTTCACCGTATTCGGCGACCTCACGTTTGGCTCTGTGCGGGCCGGGCCAAATCTCGGCATCCGGGCCGGGGCGGTGCTGGGTCGTCAGCGAAAAATTCAGCCGTTCGTGCAGGTGTCGTTGGAGATGAAGTTGTGAGCATCTTTCCCGCTATTTCTCCCTAACATTGCCGTGCAAAATCGCGGCCCATGCCCCCCACCCTTTTCGGCAAAACTGTTTTCCTCGCCTGTTTTTTGCTCGCGCAAAAATGTCCGCTGGCAGCCCAGCCCGGCGTTGACTTGCTACAGTTGGACGCACAAATCGAGTATTTTGCGGAGCATCATCAGCAAGACAGCCTCCTTTTTTATTCCAACAAAAAAAGCCAACTCGCCCGCCACGCCGACAATCTCGCCGCGTGGGGCTGGACACAATTGGACATCCACGACTTTCTTTCTGAAAACGGGAATAACAAAGAAGCCCTGAGCATCCTCGATGCCGCACTGCAACAACGCTGGCGCGAACCGCGGACGCCCGAAGAGTGGGAGCCATATCTCTATATGCAGCAAAACCGAGGCTGGATACTGTACCAAACAGGTCGCATTTGGCAATCGGTGGAGGCGTTCGAGAACGCCGCGCAACTCTACGCTCGTTTCCGTTACCCCGACTTCGACGTGGTGGAGTTGATTTTCAAACCCCTCGGCACCCACTACACCCGCCTCGACGACAACGAAAAAGCACTCGCCGTTTTTCAAAAAGCACTCGCCGTCGGTGGCGACAACGAGACACTCTCCGGTCTGTATTGCAACATTGGGCTGGTGTATTGGAATCAGGGCGACTTCACCGCATCCGAACGCTACCTCCGGCAGGGGCTTGACCTTTCTGGCATACCGGCTGCCCGGCGCGGGCTATTGCTCGGCGCACTCGCCCAAACCCAATTGGACAACGGACAGACCCAACAGGCCTACCGCACCGCCACCGAATCGCTCCGTTTGCTCCGCTCCACGTCGTCGGGCGATTTGCTCGCGACAGAATATCGCGCCTACTCCCGCCGCACCGCTGGGGCAGCCGCGACTGAGATTGGCCGCTATGCCGAGGCCGAGCAACTGCTCGCGGACGGGCTGGCCGATGCAAAAAAAGTATTCGGTAACACCTCGCGCGATGTGGGCAAAATCGAAATCGTCCGCTCGCACCTGTTCAGTAGACAGGGCAAACTCTTGCCAGCCGTCGAAGCAGCCAATCGCGCCATGACCGCGGTGCTGCCTTCTTTCAAACCCAAAAAAACCGAAGACAACCCCAGTGCGAGCGATTTTTACGAAGAAAACGTCTTCTTCGTGGCGCTCGAAGCCAAAGCAGCGGCAGCCCAATTGTTGTACGAAAAAACAGGCAGCACGGACTGGCTCACACTCGCCCTCGAATGTCACGATCTTGCCTGGCAGGCGGAGGCCAAATTGCGCCGGATATTCCAGTACAGTTCTTCCAAATTGAATTTGCAAAAAAATGCCCGCGCCCGCGAAGAGGCGGCGATGAACGTGGTGCGGCAATTGTTTGAAAAAACCGGCCAAACCATTTACCTCGAAAAAGCCTTCGCCATCGCCGAGCGCAGCAAAGCCATGCTTCTGCTCGAAGCCTTGCAGGACAACCTCGTGCGCCAACGGCTGGCGGGTTCGGATGCCCGGTTTGGCCAAATCACCGCACTCCGTCAAAACTTGTCTTTTTACCAAAAAAACCTGCTGCTCGCACCTGCGAGCGAAAATGCCCCCCAATGGCGCATCGAAGCCGACGCGCTCACCAGCCAAATCGCCAATCTCGAACGTGCGCTGGCCGCCGATTACCCAAATCTGGCGGACTTGTCGGTCGCTGTTTTGAAAAATGCGCTGCCCACTGCCCAAGATTTGGCCGAGGGGGAGGCGCTCGTGGAGTATTTCGTCAGTGAGCAGTTCGTGGATGTTTTTATTTTTCAAAAAAACAAATCCGCCGCGTGGCACCGCCTGCCCAACGACCCCAATTTACAGACGCTCTCCCGTCGTTTTTTGTCGTTTTTTGAAAATGCCGACGCTATCCTGAACGCCCCATCTGCTTACCTCCAAACAGCCCACGCACTTTGGCAAAAAATGCTGCCACCCGAAACGGTCACTGCCACACGGCTGACGATTGTGCCCGACGGGTTTCTGAATTTCATTCCATTCGAGGCACTGGTGGCTGCGGCTCCTGACGGCAATACTTCGCTGCGAAACGCGGCTTATTTGGTTCGACAGCAGGTAGTGCGGTATGCCTGGTCGCTCGCCGTGTTGCGCCAGCAAAACAATTTAAAATCAGTGGCGGAAAACTATTTGCTCGCGGTCGCGCCGGGTTTTGCCAATGGGGAACGCGGCCTCGCGCCACTTCGCGCAGGCAATACCGAATGGCAGTCGGCGGGCCGAAATTTGACAGAACTTGTGGGGGCGGCGGCTGATTTGCAGCATTTTCTGGCGGAAGCAGGGCGGTACCACATCCTGCATTTTTCCACCCATGCTTTTGCGGATGCTGCCCCGCGCGTGGAACTCTACGACCAGCCTATGTTTCTGCCCGATATTTATGCGCTGCCGCTTCGCGCCGATTTGGTGGTGCTGAGCGCGTGCCAAACCGGGCTTGGCCGCGAACAAAAGGGCGAGGGCGTTATGAGCCTCGCGCGGGCGTTTGCGCAGTCGGGCGCAGCGTGCATTGTGTCGAGTCTTTGGTCGGTGAACGACCGCAGCACGGCACAGCTGTTGGCCAGGTTCTACGATAATATAGGTGAGGGGCAGACTGTCGGGGAAGCGTTGCGGCAAGCCAAGTTGGGTTATCTGGACGACCCGGGAGTGGGCGCCGCAATGCAGTCTCCCTACTTTTGGGCGGGCTTGGCGGCAGTGGGGACAGACCGCCCGGTGGGCAAGAGCGCACCCTCGATTGGGTTTGAATGGCTGTTGTTGGGTGGCGCGATTGTTATGTTTATCTTTATTTTATTTCGATATTTTGTCCAATACAGGCATTTTTAAAGCAAAAAACGCCAAAAAACGGGCAAAACAAAATGAATTTTAAGAAGCCTTTGTTGGAAATTGTAAACCCTACACTACTTTTACCGCCACGAAACAAATTCCTTTTGCAGGAAAACCGTTTTTCGCCCCCGGCATTTTTTTTGTGAGCACACACCATTTTTCTCAGCGGCTGCATCTATGCAGCAAAGGTTTTCGGACAAGATGAGAGAAATAGTTCGCTTGGCGGAAAGCACGTTGTCCTGCGAGAGGTTTCAGTCAAACAAAATCATTCATTAACTTAAACTTAAACGCAGCATGACAGCAGCAAAACCAACTCAAGCAAAACAACAAGAAAGTGGATTCGGCGCAATTTTCCCCCTCATCGCCATACCCCTCTGTTTTGTGGCCTCCGTCTTAGTGTATCTTTTTATTTTCGGTGCGCCACATCACTTTGTTGACAATGACCCCACTAAAGACCCACTACCGGGCGACTACTTCGGCACAGTTTACAAAGGCGGCTGGGTTGTACCTGTGCTTTTGGGACAGTTTTTTGTGGTGGTAGTGTTCATTTTGGAGCGTTTCATTTCGCTACGCTCCGCGTCCGGGGCTGGCAATGCCGACATGTTCGTGCGCAGCATCAAAGGTTTCCTTGACCGGGGCGACATTAACGGCGCTGTGGCCGCTTGCGACAAACAAAAAGGCTCTGTGGCCAACGTAGTTCGCGCAGGTTTGACCAAATACGCCGAAATGGAACAAGTGACTGGCATGGAGAAAGATCAAAAAGTGCTGGCTATCCAGAAAGAAGTGGAAGAAGCTACTTCGTTGGAACTGCCGATGTTGCAGAAAAACCTCAACATCTTGGCAACGCTGGCATCTGTGGCTACTCTTATCGGTCTGTTCGGTACGGTGCTTGGTATGATTCGCGCCTTCGCGGCACTTGCTACGGCGGGCGCACCTGACTCATCGGCGTTGGCGGTAGGTATCTCTGAAGCCCTTATCAACACAGCATTGGGTATCGGTACGTCGGCAGTGGCTATCATTTTTTACAACTACTTCACGGGACGCATTGACACCATGACGTACAGCATTGACGAAGCGGGCTTCAGCCTTGCGCAGACGTTTGCTGCCAAAAATCACTAATTTTTGAAAATGATGAATGTGGATGATGAATCAGAATCGAATTCGAAGATTTGTTGCTCATGCCTTCATCCACTAATTCATATTTCATAACCCATAATTAAAAAAATATGCCAAAGCATTTGCCGAAACGCAGCACTCCGACGATTGACATGACGGCTATGTGCGACGTGGCTTTCCTTTTGCTCACGTTCTTCATGCTCACTGCGAAGGCGAAGCCACAGGAAACAGTCGTCATAGACACGCCGTCGTCTATTTCGCAGACGAAGTTGCCCGATGCAGGCACCCTGACTATCTTGTTGGCGCCCGATGGCAGACCCTTCATTGATATGGCCGGGCAACATACCCGCAAAAGTTTGATTGACGATATGAACCAGCGCCACAATATTGGCTTGACGGAAAAGGAAAAAATGAAATTTGCCAACTCCGGCAGTTTTGGCGTGCCTTTCAACCGGCTCAAGCAGTGGCTCAATATGGAAAATGCGGAGCGTGAGAAAATCTCAACAGGCATTCCCATAGATACCGCCGACATCAACAAAAGCGAGCTGGCCGAATGGATTCACAATGCCCGCCTCGCCCAATTTCGTATGAAGCAGGAAGGTGTCGTGAAAGAAGAGTATGTCATGGTGGTGAAAGCCGATAAAGACACACCCTATCCGGCTGTCCAAAAGGTTATCAACACGCTGGTGGACATCAACGTCAACAAATTCAACCTCATTACCAATATGGAGGAGGATCCGAATAAATTGGAGGCTGCTCAAAAATAAGAGCATAGAGGTTACAAAGCCGTTTGGTCTTAGTGTTTGTTGGGGTGTACGCTCCCACAAATGCAGGGCTTCAAACTTAAAAACTATTTCATCACAAAAAAAGTAACAGCACTATGGCAGAAATGCAAGTCGCCGACAGTGGTGGTGGCAAAAAAGGTGGGAAAAAGCGCGCAAAAAAAATGTCAACGCGCGTTGACCTCACCCCGATGGTGGACTTGGGCTTCCTGCTCATCACCTTCTTTATGCTCACGACCACGCTGGCAAAACCGCAGATAATGGCTTTAGTGATGCCTGATAAAGACATCAAAAAAGAAGATATCGAGCCGGTAAAAGAGTCAAAGGTGCTCACACTATTGTTGGGTGGCAATGACAAAGTTTATTGGTACGAAGGCATCACTGACGCAGTGCTCGACTCCACGGACTATTCCGCCGACGGTATGCGCAAAGTCATCTTGAACAAAATGGAAAAGGTGAAAGGCCAATTTGGGCTGGAAGATTATGAAGACTTCAAAACGAAAGAAGCACGCAAAGGCTCCTTCATCAACGTCATCATAAAACCGACCGCTGAGGCACGCTACAAAAACTTGGTGGACGCTCTTGACGAGATGGCAATTTGCAAGGTTCGCTATTATGTGATCCTTGACGTTTCAGACCTCGAAAAGGAGTTTATCAAGAATCCCGCAGGTGGGCTCAAGTTCAATGTGGAAGAGCAAATACAAGCTGCTACGCAGTAAAAACTGAAGGCCGGAGGCTTGAGTCGTTCATTGGATGATTCTGAACCTCCCGTTTCAAATCCATTCAAAAACTTAAATTTTAGAAAAATGGCAGAAGAAAAAAGCGCGGGCTATCAAGGAGATATACTTGATATCATCTTCGCCGATCGGAACAAGGCTTACGGCGCGTATCAGCTCCGCCGTGCTTATCCCAAATATTTGGGACGCGCCCTTGTCGTCGGTTTGCTGCTGCTCGGGTTCTTCTTTGCGTTGCCAAGCATCCTGAGCGCAGTGCGAGGGTTGGTACCCGAAGAAAAGCCAATAGATGTGATAGCGGAGCTCGGGCCGCCGCCTGATATTGACCCGAACAATCCGCCGCCGCCGCCGCCGCCGCCGCCGCCTACACC
>CAYZVM010000109.1:0-4844 GCA_964481485.1 uncultured Saprospiraceae bacterium
ATGGCACTCATACTTCCCTGTCGCGACTTCACCCCACAACTCGGCCAAAACTGCTTCCTCGCCGAAAATGCCACCATCGTGGGCGATGTCGTCATGGGCGACGACTGCTCCGTGTGGTTCCAAGCCGTCGTACGCGGCGACGTGAATTTTATCCGTATCGGCAACAAGGTGAACATTCAGGACGGCGCGATTTTGCACGGCACCTATCAAAAATGCGGCACCACCATCGGCAACAACGTCAGTATCGGCCACCGGGCGCTGGTGCATGGCTGCACCTTGCACGACAATGTGCTGGTCGGCATGGGTGCCATTATCATGGACGAGGCGGTGGTGGAGGAAAATTGCCTGATTGCCGCCGGAGCAGTTATTTTGGAAAAAACGGTGTGCCACGCGGGGGGCGTGTATGCGGGCGTTCCGGCGCGGCGGGTGAAAGAACTTACGCCCGAACTGTTCAAAGGGCAAATTGAAAGGATTGCGAACAACTATGTTTTTTACGCTTCGTGGTTTAAGTAATTGCTTTTCAAAAAAAGTAAATCTGCCCCGTTTCCGCTGTGAGTGTATCTCCATTCGTTTTCACGACTTCTATGGTAAATACAAAGGGTACGGCCAATTTCTCAGGCTTTTCATAAGTCATTACCTTGATGGGGCGAGCGCCCGAATCAAATACCCAAAAACCATCGGGTAAGTAATCGGGCAACATGGGTCGAACTACATCGCCGGACACTTGAAAAAATAACGAATTGAGCGAAGTTCCGGTTGGCAAAGTGTCGTTGAAATCCCGGTCAGCGTAAATATTCAGATGTTGGATGTTGTGCTTTGGTCCGTCGTGACCATCCCAAAGACATCTGCAGGCCCAGGCCGGCGACATCACGCTGAAATCCGTCCGCTTCGGCGCAGCAGCCAGGTACTCCAACGAGTCTGCTTCGATAAGCAAACTCAACCCGAAAGAAGGAGAAGACGAGTTGGCTCCAACTTTCAAAGCCCTGTAATCGAAAAAAGGCGACACGTCAGGACAGAGGCAGTCATCATCATTTTTGCTAATGCAGGCTTCCGCAAAATGGAGTGCGACGTAAAGTGCGAAGAGAAGGGAGACTTTGGAAAAATGATTTTTCATTGAAACGGATTTTAGTGACAGGCAAATGACATATTGACAACCTGAATGATGAAAAATCGAAAATTGCGTTGCCCAGCCTTTAGAGAAAAATTTGCCTGGTGTCGCGATTAGTCATTTCCGCGCAATGTACAAGCCCACCAAAATCACCACCGTCCCCAGCACATCCGTCCAGCCAATCACCTCCCCGTCGAACGCGCCCAACCCAATCGCCGCCACCGGCAGCAAATAAGTCACCGACGTGGCAAACACCGCGCTCGTGCGCTGCAGCAGCCAAAAATACAGAATCGAGCCACCCACCGTCCCCATCGCCGCGAGATAGGTGATGTAGCCCAAACCCTCCATCCCGCGCTCGTCGCGCCACGCCTCCTCCCAGCCGCCCGACCACCAAAGCCCCAACACGAACAGCCAGCCCGTCAGCACAAACGCTGCCGACGCGATACCCGCCGGGTGCTGGTCGCGCAGCCATTTGTTCACCACATTGGCGTTGACGGCATAAGCCACCGTCGCCAGCGCGCACAGGCTCGCGTAAAAAGCATTGCCCGACACGCCGTTTTTGCTGTTGAACAAAATCAGCATTGCCGCGCCCACGAGGCCGAGCACCACGCCGATTATTTTCCGTTGGGTAAATTTCATTTCAAAAAACGCCACGCCGAGCATCAGCGTGAACAACGGCGTGAGCGAATTCAGCACGCCCGCCAAACTGCTGTTGACGTGCTGCCCCGCTACCGCAAACAAAAAATTGGGAATGGCAGAGCCGCAAAATGCCACCACAAGCAGCGGTTTCCAGCGTTTCCAGTCAATTTTTGACCAAAAAGCAGCCGCTACCGGCAGGTAAATCGCCGTGGCCAGCACCATGCGCCACATCGCCATTTGCATCGGCTCGAAAATGGCGACCGAACGTTTGATAAACAGGAAAGAAGCACCCCAAATGAGCGCCAAAATGAAGAGCAAAAACCAGTCGAGGGCAGAAGGGGGACGAGACATGGCGCAAAGGACGGGATTTGTTTAAACCGCAAAACCGCAAAATTCAAAACAGAGAAATGTTGAACAGGGAAACCGCAAAACCGAAAAATGTAGAACAGCAAAATGTAAAAGGTTGCTTCCTGTCAATGCCCCCCACCCCCGAGCATAGTCCCCTGTTGAGGGCCGTTTTTGGCGAGTTTCACAAACAAAACCGCCACCGCCCCACAAATCAACAACGCCCCCGCCAGCCGAATCACATTCTCGGGATTTCCGCCCAACAATGACCGATAATAGAGCGGCAAGGTGAAAATCTGAATCATCATCGGAATCACGATGAACATATTGAAGATGCCCATGTAAACCCCCGTGCGCTCCGGCGGGATGCTTCCCGCGAGCATAATGTACGGATTGCCCATCATGCTCGCCCACGCCAGGCCGATGCCAATCATCGGGATAAACAGCATCGGTTTGTTGCTGATTTCCGGGATGCACATCATGCCGATGCCCGCCAATGTGAGACAAATGCTGTGCGACACCTTCGGCCCAAACCTTTTGGTGAAAGGCATCAGCGCAAACGCACCAACAAAGGCTACGAAATTGTAAAAGCCGCCCACCTGCCCATTGATGAGACCCGCCTCCCGAAAGCCCGCCGACGATTGCTCCGTCGTCTGGAAAAAAGTCGTGGAAATGGATAAAACGATGTATTGCCAATAACAAAACATGGCGTACCACTGGAACAACTTCACCAGCGCCAACTGCTTCATCGTCAGCGGCATCACCTTGATGGCCTCCCAAATTTCTATCAACGTGTTTTTCAAACCCAGCGGCATTTTGCTGATATGCTCCTTTTCCGCCTCCGTCAGCGGATTTTCCTTCGTCGTTTTCACCGTCCATAAAATGGAAAAAATCGAGAAAAACGCGCCGATAATAAACGCCGTCACCGTGATGTACGGAATATTTTTGGCATTCACCGCGTCCTTGTTCATGCCAATCAGCACCAACAACGTGGGCGTCAGGTACGACAAAGTTTGCCCCAAACCGGTAAATGCGCTCTGCGTCAAAAAACCGATAGAGTGCTGTTTTTCGTCCAATTTGTCACTCACAAACGCCCGGTACGGCTCCATCGTCACATTGTTGGCCGCATCCAGAATCCACAGCAAACTCGCCGCCATCCACAAGGTGCTGCTGAACGGCATGAACAGCAAACTGATGCTGCAAAACACCGCGCCAATCAAAAAATAGGGCGTTCGGCGACCCAATTTGCTTGTCGTTTTGTCGCTCATCGCACCAATAATCGGCTGCACAATCAGCCCCGTCATCGGCCCCGCCAGCCAGAGATAAGGCAGGCTCGCCTCATCGGCGCCGAGGTATTTGTAAATCGGGCTCATGTTGCTCTGTTGCAGCCCGAAACTGTACTGGATGCCGAAAAAACCGAAGTTCATGTTGACGATTTGCCAAAAACTCAGGTGCGGTTTTGTGTTTGCCATGGAGAGAGAAATAATTTGCGGCAAACGTAAACAGGAGAAGCGAGACTTTTTGAAAAAGTGTTTTTTGTCATCCCCACAATGTTTTTTGTCATTCCCGCAGGGAATCTACCCGGCTCACGTTTTTCGGATGATTCGAAGAAGCCTTGCTTGGGCAGATTCCCTACGGGAATGACAAAAAAACCCTACCCCTCCAACGCCGCAATGCGCCCACGCACCTCCTCTATCCACTCACCCACATCAGGCCGGCGGGTGACGGCGTGCCACTGCTCGTAGAGCGCCAACCCCTTGCGATAAAAGTGCAGGGCTTGGGTGGGGTCGTTTTGGGCTTTGTGCCAGTTCGCCAGTTTGATGTACGACACTCCCAAACCGACGCCCAATCTTTCCGAGCGCGGATTGGCGGCGTAGAGTTCTTCCATCAGTTTCAAGTCTTTTTCAAAAAAGTCCAACGCCTCCTCCATTTTGCCCTGCGCCTGATAGATGCCGCCCAATTTTTCATACGAAATGGCGAGTCCGTTTTTCAATCTTTCCGAGCGCGGGTTGGCGGCAAATAGTTCTTCAAACAACTTGGTTTCTTTTTGAAAAAAGGCCAACGCTTCATCCATTTTGCCTTGCGCCTGATAAATGTTGCCCAATTTTTCATACGAAATGGCGAGTCCGTTTTTCAATCTTTCCGAGCGCGGGTTGGCGGCAAATAGTTCTTCAAACAACTTGGTTTCTTTTTGAAAAAAGGCCAACGCTTCATCCATTTTGCCTTGCGCCTGATAAATGTTGCCCAATTTTTCATACGAAATGGCGAGCACATTTTTCAAATCTTCAGAATCGGGACTCGCAGCGTAGAGTTTTTCTTTCAATTGGTTTTCTCGTTCGTAAAAATTTAAGGCTTCGTCAAACTTGCCCTGCGCCATTGCCAAATTTCCCAATCTTTGTAGAGAAGTGGCAACAAATCGTTTTTCACCCGATTCTTCAAAAAGCCGATTCGCCTCCCCGATATACCGCTCCGCCTCCGGGAAATTTCCAATGTCGCGGTTTCGGTCGGAAATCAACCCGCACAGCCCCGCCAGCCGGGTGTCAGCGAATTTCAGGTGCTCCACAATCGCCTGCGCGTAGGGCAGCATGGGCAGGCTTTCGGGCAGCGGCCAGTTGTCTAAGGCATTTTCCAGCACTTCCAGCATGGCGGCGCAGCCGTCGTAGTTGGGCGGCCATTTCTTGCGCACCACTTCCTGCATCACGGGGTGCATATACCAGCCTTCCATAGTGGTGGCACGACTTTGAGTCGTGCC
>CAYZVM010000109.1:4854-19513 GCA_964481485.1 uncultured Saprospiraceae bacterium
GCCACCACTCGGTACAGTTTGGGTTTCCAGCAGGCCGTTGGTGGTCAGGTGATTGAGCGTGATGGCCAGCAAGTCGCGGGCTTTATCGCTGTCGCAGCCTTCCAGCAAAGCCAGCCGCTCGAAGTCATGCACTTGGGGCGGCAGCAGAGCCAAGCGGGCGAGCAGGGGTCGGGCGCGCTCGCCGAGCGAGCCTATGTTTACTTCAAATATAGCGGCCACCCAATCGAGCATCACGGCGCGGTCGCGGCTGTGGGCGGTGGCGACGGGGGCTGCCGCATCGAATTGGAGCAGGCCACGCTCGCGCAGGTGTTCGCTCATGCGGGCGAGGTGCCAAGAGGGGGCGGCGGTGAGGGTTTTGGCGAGCAACTCCACCGCGAGGGTGTGCAGGCCGGTGCGGTGAAGTAGTTCGCGGAGTTGCGTGTCGGTGTCGCTGGGCCGGAAGTTGTAGTGGCGGGTGAAGAGTTCTACCGCTTGGTCTTCCGTCAGCACGCCGATGGGGTAGCAATCGAACACTGTGCTCGTGACGCGGGCGGTGAGCAGCACTTTCCAGCCACGCGGCAGCCGGGTGCGGTGGGCGGCCACGTCTTCGAGGTGTTCGGGCGTGTTGAGGTTGTCCACAATGAGCAAGTTGGGCGCGGGCAGGGCATCCATCGCTTCGGCGAGCAGGGCAAAGGCTTCTTCCTCGTTGTCGGGCAGTGAGAGCGCGAGCGCACGGCTGTGGCGGAGTTGGCGCACGAGGTCGCCGCGAAAATGGCCGGTGTAGTTGACCCATGCGGCGTGGTGGTAGCGCGCGCCGCAGCGTTCGAGGTAGAAACCAGCGAGGGTGGTTTTGCCCACGCCACCCAAGCCATTGAGCAGCAGCAGGTTGTCGCCGCTTTCGAGGCGTTCGGCTATGGTTTCGAGTTCTTCCACTCGCCCGATGACTTTGTCGGCGGCGAGCGGTGCGCGGCGGGTTTCGGAGAGGAAAATGGGCGTGTTTTCCATGTTGGGCAGGTTTGGCAGGGCAAGGATAGGGAATTTTTGGCAACCCCACCCCGGCCCTCCCTTCAACCCCACCTCCGACTCCCTTGTTTGAACCCCACCCCGACCCTCCCCTAAAAGGGAGGGAGACGCGACGACGACGCGACACACTCTACGGCTCCCTCCCTTTTAGGGGAGGGTCGGGGTGGGGTTCAAACAAGGGAGTCGGGGTGGGATTGAAACGCGGACGAGCAGACTTTACCATTTATTAAAATTCAATTTCTCATTTTTGCCGCAGATTTGAAAAAAGTTTAGAGTAGTTTAGATGGTTTAGAATGACCGCCTAAACCATCTAAACCACTCTAAACTATCTAAACCATCAAACACACTTCTATGAAATTTCTCCTACTCCTATTCGCCTTCTTTTTCGCCAGTTCCAATGCCCTTTTTTCCCAAAACCCTCCGACAAAACCGAAACTCGTGGTCGGCATTGTGGTGGACCAAATGCGCTACGACTTTTTGTATCGCTACCAATCGAAGTACGTTTCCGGCGGTTTCAAACGCCTGCTCGGCGAAGGCTTTTCCTGTGAAAACACGCACTACAACTATGTGCCGACTTACACCGGCCCCGGCCATGCGGCCATTTATACGGGTGCGACACCTTCTCTAAGTGGCATCATCGGCAACGACTGGTGGGACCCGGAATGGCGCAAACACCGCTATGTCACCACCGACGAACGCTACCGCACCGTCGGCAGCCCGACCGAAAAAGTGGGGCAACACTCGCCCGCCGTGCTGCTCTCCACGACGATTACGGACGAGTTACGTTTGTCCAACAATTTCCAGTCGAAAGTGGTGGGCGTGTGCCTGAAAGACCGGGCGAGCATTTTGCCGGCAGGGCATATCCCGAACGCGGCCTATTGGTTCGACGACGCGACGGGCAACTGGATTACTTCGACCTACTATCCTGATTCTGTGGGGCTTCCGAAGTGGGTGCAGGATTTCAACGCCCGCCGTTTGGCCGATACTCTGCTGTCACAAAACTGGGACAAACTCGTTTCCGGCACCTATCAGGAGAGTTTTTTGGATTGGGACAAATACAGCGGCGGCGATTACGCATCGTATTTTAAAGGAAAAAAAATGCCTTACGATTTGCCGGATTTGAAGAAAAAAGGCGGCTACGGATTGTTGCGGTTTACGCCGTTTGGCAGCACGTTCACGCTCGATTTTGCGATGGAGGCCGTGAACCGAATGCAACTTGGCGCGGACGAATCGCCTGATTTTCTCTGCGTCAGTTTTTCTGGCCCCGACTATTGCGGGCACCAGTTTGGCATTCACGCCGAAGAGACGGAGGATACTTACCTGCGCCTCGACCGCGACATCGCCCGTTTGTTGGATTTTTTGGACAAAAAATTTGGGAAAAACAACGTGCTCGTGTTCCTCACGGCTGACCACGGCGGCGCGGAAACGCCCGTTCACCTGAACGCGCTCCGCATCCCGGCGGGTGTTTTCCCGGAAAGCAAATTGGAAGATGAATTGGAAAAAGCCATCGCCGCCGCGCTCGGCACACCGGGCAATTTCATCCACGAAGTCGGCAACCAGCAAATCTGGCTCAACTGGGACGCGATGGCCGACCTCGATGTGAAACCGGAAGATGTGGCCGCCGTAATCATTGATTTTCTGCGCATTCAGCCGGGCGTGTACGATGCTTTCACCCGCGAGGAACTGATGATGCTGCCCCCTGAATATCCTTTCGCGCCCGAAACGCGCCGGGGCATCCATCCGCGCCGATCAGGCGACATCATGTTCCAACTTGACCCGGCCTGGCACGCCGACGACAAATCGTTCGCCAAAGGCGGCACCACGCACGGATCGCCGTATCCCTACGACACGCACGTTCCGCTGGTCTGGTACGGCTGGAAAATAAAGCCCGGAGAGACATTTGCTCGGGTGAATATCACCGACATCGCGCCCACGCTGGCGGCGATGCTGCGCATCATGGAGCCGAACGGGAATCAGGGAAAGGTGATACAGGAGGTCATTCGGGGGCATTAGGGGGCATTTTCATACACGTTTACTAAACTTTTTTGAAGTTTAGTAAACGTTTTCATGGCATAAACACTCAAGCCGCCCGGCCCAATTTGCCCATCACATACTCTTTGTGGCTGCGCCCGATGGGCAGCACGCGCCCGGCGATTTCCACCTCAGCGGCGGAGAAAGACTCGATTTTGTCCACCGCCACGAGGAAAGAGCGGTGAATGCGCAGGAAATTGTCGGAGCGCATCAGTTCTTCCAATTCGCCGAGTTGGTAGTGCGTGTTGTACGCCTTCGTTTTGGTCACGATGCTCACCGCGTCTTTCAAGCTTTCGATGAAAAGGATTTCGTCGAGGTAGATTTTCACCGAGCGTTTGTTCACCGTGAAAAAATAATAGGGTCGCACGGGCTGTGCGGGTTTTGAATGCACCGGCAAATCGGTGGGCGCACGGTGCGGCTGTAGGAGTTTGTTCACGGCTTTTGTGTAGCGGCTGAACTCGATGGGCTTCAGCAAATAATCCACCACCTGCAGGTCAAACCCTTGTACCGCAAACTCGTGGTAGGCCGAAGTGACGATGACTTTCGGCGGATGGAGCAATGTTTTCAAAAACTCGAGGCCGCTGAGTTTCGGCAAATTGATATCGAGAAAAATCACGTCCACTGGTTGCGCCCGCACCACGTCGAGCGCCTGAATGGCGTCGTTGCAAATGTGCGTGAGGTTGAGGAACGGGGTTTGGGAGATGTATTCGGAAAGGATTTCGGCAGCCAGCGGCTCGTCTTCCACGATGATGCAGCGCAATTGGTTGTTCATAGTCGTTGGTTGTTGATAGTTGTTTGTTGTCCATCCAAAAGAAAGCCGGAGCGAGTGCTAAGTTGCATCGCTCCGGCTTATTTATGTGAAAAAAGGCTGTTCTGCCCCAAAATGAGGCTCAACGACTATTTTATCACCCCCAACGACTGCCCAACCTTTGTGAACGCCGCCACCGCTTTTTCCAAATGTGCCGGTTCGTGCGCGGCGGAAAGTTGGACGCGGATGCGGGCTTTGCCCTGTGGCACCACCGGGTAGAAAAATCCGATGACGTAGATGCCTTCGTCCAAGAGTTTTTTGGCAAACTGCTGCGCCAGCGGTGCCTCGTAGAGCATGACGGGCGTGATGGGGTGTTCGCCCGGCACGATATCGAAACCCGCCGAGGTCATGGCCTGGCGGAACATTTTGGTGTTGGCCTCCAACTTGTCGCGTAAAGCCGTCGAGCCAGTCAGCAATTCCATGACTTTGATGCTGCCGCCCACGATGGAGGGCGCCACGGTGTTGGAAAACAGGTACGGCCGCGAACGTTGGCGCAGGATTTCCACGATTTCTTTTTTGGCCGAAGTGAAGCCGCCGCTCGCGCCTCCGAGCGCCTTGCCGAGCGTGCCGGTGATGATGTCAATGCGGTTCATCACGTTGCGGTATTCGTGGGTGCCGCGCCCGGTTTTGCCGAGAAAACCCGTCGCGTGGCACTCGTCAATGCCCACCATCGCGCCATATTTTTCTGCCAAATCGCAGATTTTGTCCAACTGTGCGATGGTGCCGTCCATCGAAAAAGCGCCGTCGGTGAAGATGAGTTTGCGGCGGGCGTTGACGGCGTTGGCTTCTTTCAGGCAGTCTTCCAACGCGTTCATATCGTTGTGTTTGTAACGAAAACGCTTGGCTTTGCAGAGCCGAATCCCGTCAATGATAGAGGCGTGGTTGAGTTCGTCGCTGATGATGGCATCCTCCTCGCCGAGCAGCGGCTCGAACAAGCCTCCATTGGCATCGAAAGCGGCTGCGTATAGGATGGTGTCCTCCATGCCGAGGAAGTCGGCGATGCGGCGTTCGAGTTCTTTGTGGATGTCCTGTGTGCCGCAGATGAACCGCACCGACGACAGGCCGTACCCGTGCGTCCGGATGGCTTCGATGGCGGCTTCGATGACGGCGGGGTGGCTGCTGAGGCCGAGGTAGTTGTTGGCGCAAAAATTCAGGACTTCGTGCTGGGCAGTGGTGTCAATGACGGGGCCTTGCGGCGAGGTGATGATGCGCTCTTCTTTGTACAGCCCGGCATCGCGGATGCTTTGGATTTCTTGTTGGAGGGCAGGTTCGACGTTTGTGAACATTGCTTATTTGTTGATGTGGTGATTTGTTAATTTGGTTATGCTGTTTGCGAGGCCATTATTTTTAAAAATGAAAACGAGGCCGCGAAGGTAATTTTTTCCAAAAAACTGCCCGAAACGCGGGCGCTTCAGGCAGTTGAGCGGATTTAGAAATCCGCTGTACATTTTACTTCGCACGCACACTGAACGAAATGCGCCGATTCTTCGCCTTGTTTTCCGGCGTGTCGTTTGGCGCGACGGGGTGCTGCTCGCCGTAACCTTCTGGGTCGAGCCGGTCGGCGGCAATGCCTTTGCCGACCAGCCAATCCCGGACGGATTTTGCGCGGTCGTCGCTGAGTTTCATGTTTTTCTTGTCGTCGCCATCGGAGTCGGTGTAGCCGCCAACTTTGACTTTTACCGCCGGGTAAGCATTCAAAATCGCCAGCACGTTGTTGAGTTTTACCTCCGATTCGGCTTTTATGCTCGCCTTGTTTACATCGAACTGGATTTCCGGAAAGTTGAACCACTTGTTTTTGTCAATGGTGTCATTGCTCAAAATAAAGGTTTGCATCGCTGCTTCTTCCGTGCCTGCGGGCAGGCTCAGTTTAGGTTGTGCGGGTTCGGGAGCGGGCGTGTCGGCAGGGGCCGGGGTTTCCATTTTGGGCGTTTCGGTGACGGGGGCGCAGTATTTCATGTAGTAAATGATGCCGCCGCCGAGGCCGAGCAGCAAAAGGAGCGGCCAAAGCCAGCGGTTGCCGGTGGCGGTTTCTGTGCTGCTGTCGGGAGCAGCCCCGCCGATGTCGGCCAAGCCGAGGATGGAGCCGAGGCCGGTGGGCAGTGCGCCGAGGATGTTGCTTTTTTCGCCGAGCAGGAGGTTGGCGAGGCCGGAAACGTTGAGGCCGCTGCTGTTGATTTTTTTGCTCAAAAGCCCCATGACGAGCGGGCCGACCATGCCGAGCAGGGTGGATACGCTGGAAGATTTGGTGCCTGAAAATGAGGCTACTGCATTGGTGATGGCGGGTACTTTGGCGCCGAAAATGGTGCCGAGCAAGTGGCCTGCGGCATCTTTCGGGTCGTTGTGGGCGAGATTGCCACCGCCGATGAGGCCGCCGAGGTTGCCGAGGATGCTGGAATCAAAATTTGAAAGGGCGTTGAAAATGCTGCCCATCGCGTTGGAATCGCCGGTTTTATCGAGCAGGCCAGCGAGGATGGTGGGGGCGAGGCCGCCGACTGCTTTGGAGATGCCGCCTTCATTTTCGCCGAGCAGGTTGGCGGCTTGGCCGATGAGCTCGGGTGTGATATACTCCTTGATGGAATCGAGTAAGTTTGACATTTTGTAAAAATTGTTTTGCTGAGACGTGCTTTTTGGGGAGCGAAAGTATAACCTCTCCACTAAATTGAGTTCATTTAATGCAATTTGCAGCCCGATACGTTCATCCAATAGGTGCCTCGGCATTCCGGTCTCGTTTTATATACGTTTGCTGTTTAAAATACTATAAATTGCCGCTGTGAATCAATTCAGTATGCGCCTTATTTTCCTTTTGCCTTTGTTTTTTAGCATCCCGTCTTTTGGCCAAAATAGCAGTTTCGACGCCGACAACGAAGGTTGGGCGACCGGCGGCGATGCCACCAGCCCCACCGCGACTTGGATTGCCGCGGGCGGCAACCCCGATGGCTACATCCGAGGCACCGATGCTTCCACTGGCGGCACTTGGCAGTTCGTGGCGCCCGCCAAATTTCTCGGTGTCAAATGCGACGCATACGGCCGTTTTCTGCGGTACGACCAATTTGTGAGCAACAATGCCAACCCAAACAGCACACCCGACGTGACCATCGAAGGGCTCGGCGGGGTGCGGTTAGTGATAAACAACCCCGTGCTGCCCGGCACTGATTGGACACATTTTGACGTGCTGCTGCGCGAAGATGCCGGGTGGCGGCTCAACAACCTCAACGGTGCGGTGCCGACCGAGGCGCAGTTCAGGCAGGTGCTGGCAAATGTGGTCAGCCTGCGTATCCGGGGCGAGTATTTTTCGTTCGCCGATGACTTCGGCGGCTTGGACAATGTGGTGCTGGAAAGTGATTTCCATTTTGCCTTCGACCTTGACGGCGACGACAGTTCGGGCGCGACAGGCGGCGATTTTCAGATGCCGCCCACCTGCTCTCCTTTTGGCCAAATAGCGGACGGCGATGCCTTTTTGACGACGACGGCGCGGGTGGATTCCATCTCTGTGCAGGTGCTCAATGGCACTGATTTGGAAGAACTTGTGCTCGATGCGCTGCCTACCGACATCATTGTGTCCCAAACCGCGCCCGGTCAACTTACCCTCATCAATGCGGGCGATGCCACCACCGCCAATTTTGTGCTGGCGCTCCAATTGTTGCGCTACGGTGATCTGTCTCCCAATTTGATTTCCGGGCTGCGCACGGTGGAAATCCGGGTTTATACAGACTGCAGCGGGGTGGGCGAGACACACCGCGCTTTCCTCCCCATCGTCGCCCAACCTGATGCCGGGGAAAATGGCGATACCGTGCTTTGTTCCGACAGTCCCCCGCTCGACCTGCGCACCGCACTGGGCGGCGACCCCGATGCCAATGGGCGTTGGGAACCGCCGCTCGCATCGGGCGATTTTTTCTTCAACCCCCAACGAGACACGGCTGGGCGGTATGCCTACATCGTCCCGAAAGCCGAACCCTGCCCCGGCGACACGGCTTTTGTTCAGGTAGAAATAGAGCAATTTTTCCCCTTGCGCCCTGACACGACGATTTGTTACGAGGACACCTTGGCGTTGAAAATCCCGCCCAACGCCCGCTTTTGGGAATGGAACGACGGCAGCCAACAAATTGAATTGCCCGTCACTGCGCCGGGTATTTTCGCACTGACTTGGCGGGTCGAACATTGTACATTTAGCGACAGCGTCTTGGTCAATTTTTACACTTGCGAGCCATGCCCGTTTTATGCGCCAAATGTTTTTTCGCCAAACGACGACGGGGTGAACGACGGCTGGCACGTCTTCCTGCCGTGTCCGTGGCAACAATACCGGCTGGAAATTTATGACCGCTGGGGCAGCCTTGTCTTTACGGCCAATGACCCGGAGGCAGCGTGGGACGGCTCCGTGCGTGGCCGCGACTCCGTGCCGGGGGTGTATGCTTGGCTCGTGGAATGGACGGGTGAATTGTTCGGAGAGCCGAAAGTGTACCGGGCAGAGGGTGATGTGACGGTGCTGCGATAGTGCCGTATTTTGCAGCCAGATACAGATTGTCATGCGCCCAACATTCTTTTTTATTTTTTGCTGTCATTTTTCTTTCGCCCAAACTTCCACGTTTGACACCGGCAACGAAGGCTGGAGTGCCGACGGCGACCCGACCAGCCAAACCCCGGCTTGGTTTGCCAACAACGGCAATCCCGGCGGGCACATCCGTGTGACGGACGCTTCCATCGGCGGCACTTGGTATTTTATCGCGCCCAATCAATATCACGGCAACAAATGCGATGCCTACGGCAAATGGCTTCGCTACGACCAGTTCACTAGCGACACTTCCAACCAACAACAATTTGGCGGCGACCCCGATGTCTTGCTCTTTGGCGGCGGCCTGACGCTCATTTTTGACAATGCCAACAACCCCGGCCTTGCATGGACGCACTACGACATTTTGCTCCGCGAAGATGCCGGCTGGCGGCTCAATACGCTGAACGGCCCGGTGCCGACCGAGGCGCAATTCCGCGCTGCTCTGGCCGATGTGGCGGGTATCAAAATCCGGGGCGAATACCGCGCACAGGCCGATATTGGCGGTTTGGACAACTTCGTTTTGGAAAGCAACTTTGGTTTTGACCTCGATGGCGACGACAGTTCCGGGGCGTTCGACGGCGATTTTTTGGCCGACACGACTTGCGTGCCTTTTAGCGCGATTGCCGATTTGGATGCCGTGCTTTTTTCGGAAATAAAAATTGATTCCGTTGTGGTTTGCATCCTTTACGCTGCGGCGGGCGAGGTATTGGAATTGGGTGCCATTCCGCCGCCGCTGAGTGTGCAAATGCCCACGCCACAAAAAGTTGTTTTGGAAAATAACGGCAATGCCGCGCCCGGCGATTTTTTGCTTGCGCTGCAAACAATGCGCTATCGCGACCTTTCGCCCAATCCCGTGCGCGGTGAGCGGCTCATCGAATTCCGCGTTTATACCGAATGTGGCGAAATGGCGATTCGCTACGCATATCTGCCCATTTATCCGCCGCCGGACGCAGGCGAGGACGGCCATACGACTGTTTGTGCCGACGGCTCGCCGTTTGATTTGTTCGAGCTGTTGGGCGGCACTCCCGAAACTGGCGGTTATTGGCCGCCTTCACTTTCCGGTTCTTTGTTCGACCCCGCGAAAAATGCGCCCGGCCAATATGCCTATATCATCCCGCAGGTGGGCGAATGTGCGGGCGACACGGCTTTTGTCCAAATTGAAGTCGAACAATCTTTCCAACTCGGCTCAGACACGACGGTTTGCCACGAGGATATTGTGGTGTTGAACACCCCGCCCAATCTGCTCTCGTGGGAATGGAGCGACGGCAGCAATCGCAGCGAACTGTTGGTCGCGTCGCCCGGCGTTTATGCGCTGACTGGGCAGACCACACATTGCACATTCAGCGATAGCGTGCGTGTCCATTTTTACACCTGCGAGCCGTGCCCGTTTTACGCGCCCAATGTTTTTTCGCCCAACGACGACGGGGTGAACGACCGTTGGCACGTTTTCCTGCCATGCCTGTGGCAACAATTCAGGCTGGAAATTTATGACCGCTGGGGCAATCTCGTGTTCGCTGCCGATGACCCGGATACGGAATGGGACGGCTCTTTTCGAGACCGTGAGCCTCAGCCGGGGGTGTATGTGTGGATTTTGGAATGGACGGGCGAGTTGTTCGGAGAGCCGAAAATCTACCGGGCGGAGGGAGACGTGACGGTGCTGCGGTGAAATCAACAAAAACCGCCAACGGCTCAAAATGCCACACCGCCGAATCATCTGGCATTGGTGGCTGGCGAAATGACCTGCAATCTTACGCCATTCTTTGGTCATTAAAACTTCCAGCCATGCATTTCAATCTTTTTTCAGACCACTGGCACTGGTCGTTTGCAGGCGTGACAATCGGTGCGACGATGCTCCTGCTCACCCTTTTTGGCAAATATTTCGGCTTGTCGAGTACCTACCGGACGCTGTGCGCCATCGGCGGCGCGGGCAAAAAGATTTCGTTTTTCAATTTCAATTGGAGGGACGAAATCTGGAATCTGTGCTTCGTTGGAGGTGTCATCATCGGCGCGTGGCTGACGGCGTATTTCCTCCCATCGAGCCAAGGCGTCATTGTCAACGAGAGCACACAATCCTTTCTATTTCAATTGGGTTTGATAGAAAAAGTGGATGCCGCGCAGCCATTGTCGCTTGCGCCACCCAAACTGTTCAGCACCCATTCACCTATCTTTTGGAAAGCGGTATTGTTCTTCGTTGTGGGTGGATTTTTGTCCGGGTTCGGGTCGCGCTACGCGGGGGGCTGCACCTCAGGCCATTTCGTCAGCGGCCTCTCGAACCTCCAACAGGCCTCTTTCATCACGTTGATATTTTTCTTCCTTGGCGGTATGTTGAGCACCAATTTTTTGCTTCCCATTTTTTTCCAAACCTGAAATTTGTAACCCATGAAATTCGTCAAGTTTCTCCTTTCGGGAGCCGTATATGGATTTATCCTGACAAAATCTGAAGTCATCTCATGGTACAGGTGGCAGGAAATGTTCCGTTTTGAAAGTTTCCATGTGTTCGGCCTCATATTCGTTTCCGTCGCAGTTGGCGCGCTGGGCATCGCGCTCATCAAAAGGTTCAACATCCCGGATATTCACGGTCGCCCGATTGTTATCGCCGACAAAAAGAAGAGTTTTTATCGCTACGCTATCGGTGGGTTTATTTTTGGCATCGGCTGGGCGATGGCGGGCTGTCCCGGCGCGCATTACGCGATGCTTGGGCACGGGTATGTCATATTTGCACTTATCCTATTGAGCGCGGTGCTGGGGACGTATGTGTATGGAGTATTGCAGCGGCGGTTGCCGCATTGAGGGGGGAATCTGCAAAATAAAAAGACGGCGCAAACAAACCGCCTGCGCCGTTCGTAAATACAGTGGTTCTATGCTTTTACATTCTGATGAATTTGCCAATTCTAATTTCATTGCCGCCCACAATTTTCATCAAATATGCTCCCGGTGGAAGGTCCCGAACGTCCATTGTTGATGCACCTTTTTCGGCAGTCAGATGTGTCATTCGACGGCCTTGACAATCAAAAATCTCCACTTGCTGCGGCATGTCCCATTCGCCCGGAATCACAAGTTCGTCGCTCACGGGATTGGGATAGAGCGTCACTTTTTCTATCAGCATGATTTCGGGCGACGACACGATGGGCGACATCATCATCGAATCCAGATACAGCATTGCCAACGCCATGCGCTCGCAGATTTTGTTGCTGTGCCCGCCTTGAAACGATTTGAAAACATGATTTACTCCCGCCTTTTGGAGCGAGTCTCTGAAACTTAGGTTCATCGGATAAAACTGGAATTCGTCCTGTTGCCCGCAATCAACGTAAATGCCCAAAGTAGAGTCCGGCGGTGACTGTACTACCCGCAATGCCGGGTCGAATTCGCTCCATTTTGCCATCACCGAATCTACGACATTGCCTTGCGCGTCAAGCGGGAAAAACACGGGCGGTACGTTGCCCGGATTGGGCGAATACCCCGATGCTGCGGTGAATATCAAGCCAGTGAGCAATTGGCTCGCAGGGTTGTAAACGAACGTGTAGGGTTGACCTGAAGAATGCTCCACCGCCAGCACAAAATCGAAAAACAAGTCAATTTGGCTAAAATCCATCGCCCCACTGATGGCCGCGAAAGCGCGAAACTTGTCAGAATATTTCAATGCCAAATGCCCCGTCCCCATCGCGCCCATCGAATGGCCGAAAATGCTGCGATGTTGCCGCCCTGCTTTTGTTTTGTAATTGGCATCAATGTACGGGATGAGGTCGGCGATGATAAAATCTTCCACGTTGCCGTTCAGGCTGGAATTGGTGTACATGCTGCCGAGGTAAGGGCCTTGGCTGCCGTCGGGTTTCACCACGATGACGGGTTTGATTCTGCCCGATTGGATGAGCGCGTCCACAGAATCGAGCAGACAGGGATAGCCTGTGTGATTGAAAGTGGAGCCGTGCAGAAAATAGACGACGGGGTAAGTGTCTGCTCCATTTGGGTCGTAGCCTTCAGGCAGGTAAATTTGGAACTGCTCCGTCGCGCCTAGCGCGTTGCTGAAAAAAGAAAGATTATGAACGGTGCCTTGTGCGGCCACTGCTATTGGAGCAGACATGGCGGAGAACAGGAGAAGGCAGAGAAAAAGTTGCTTCATAAGACGTTTTTATTTTGGTGAAAAACAGGCCGTGAAGTTTGTTCGCCTGCTCGTTGCGCCCATCTTTCCGCCACTTCTTTTTTCCTTCCGATTTTCCTTCCGTTTTGTTTTTGTCTTTATTTTGGGGCGTTTTTTGGTAAAAAATGATAAAAAGCCTTACGAGAGAAGAAGTCGAACGATTGCGAAAACTCGTCATGCAGCGTTTTCTGCAAAGCCCTTTTAATGGGGCAGGCATCCGCATCACCCAGTATAAAGACAACTACCGCCCCCTGGCCGACGACATTATCCGAAATGTGGAAGGTGTGGAAGCATCGGTCACGACGCACCGCCTGCGAAAACTTTTCTACTACACCGACCCGGCAATCTGTCCGGCAGACAAGTTAGAGCTGCCATCTTTCGGCAACGATTTCGTTCAAGCACTTTTCAAGTATATTGAGGAAGAACTGAAGCCTGTCGCTACCATTCCCAAACCCCTGCAATTTCCCAGAAAATGGCTCTGGCGCAACGCGGTGCTGCTGCTGTTTTTGGCGGTTGCCATCGCCATATTGCTGTGGCCTGACCAGCCAAAATTTTGGGAAGAACATTTTGAAGACGTAAGTGTAAAAGCCCTGAATAGCAACGGATGGCAAATTCTGGACTACGACTCCGTGGCGTTCAGCAGGCAGATAAAGCCGGGTTGCCTTACCTTATACACCTATCCGGGCGACTATTGGGTAAAGTGGGAACATGGAGAGCAGCCCATGATTAAGAACCTGCCAGTAAAAGAAATAGGCACTGACCACTGCGCCATCAGCGTTCGATTGATGAATTTCAACCCGTATCAAAATTACCAACAAGTGGCAGTCTTCCTTTTTGGACCTGACATAGACCGCAAAAACCACTTAAGAATATCTGCTAATTATTCACATTCAAACCAAAAGGAGTTTCAATTCATTGGCAAATACACTGACCGCCGCCAATTTGTACAGATACTCCACATGATAAATGGGCGACCACACGAGAAAGACGGTGGGGACTTGAGAGTTCCAGAATTCCATTTGAAGCCTTTTAGTGAAATAGGTATTGTTTTGGAAGTCAGAGAACAAACAGTTACCATTGGTTACTGGGCGGGTAATTATTGGGTGCCAGTCAATGTTGACAATAAATCGGTTGTTGAACTTCCATTTGTTCCAAAATACGTTGGCATCGCTGCCTTTCAAGGCTTTACCGATGAATATGGCCAGCCTCTTGGTGCCGACACCATCCCCGCCTTTTTCGACTACCTCAAAGTAGAACCTCTGCCTGAATAACCGCGCAGAATCTCTACCTTTGCGCCCGCTTATGCTATCCCTTTCAAACATCTACGTCCAATACGGCAACCGCATCCTGCTCGACGGGGTCAATTTTGTGCTTAAGCCCGGCGAGAAATTTTCCACAACCTTGTCATGGATATTTCGCATAACTTTGTAAAAAAATACAATTATGGGCGCACTCACCGAAAACATAACTGCTTTGCTGCCTTTGTTAAAAAAATTGCAATGGCATGAAAAGGCTCTTCTGATTCAACTGCTTGCGGCAGAACTGACCGAAGAGGACAACACCCAATTAGCACTCAATCAATCTTACTCCGTTTGGACACCGCTCGATGCTTACGAAGCATCTGACATTCTTACCCGGCTCTTGAACGAACCCGAACCTCAGCCCTATAAATAATCAATGAGAGTCCCCTACACCCTGACCCAACGGGCAATTGGCAACACAGGCTTATTGCCATTCCTTCCCATCACACTCATTTCAGGCGATAAAAAAATCGAAACCATCGGGTTGCTCGATTCAGGTTCGACCATCAACGTCTTGCCTCTTTCTTTGGGACTGTCTCTGGGTCTGGAGTGGGCAAAACAAAAAACATCCGTGCTGCTAACGGGCAGCCTTGCAGAAGTCAAAGCAGTTGGCATCGTAATATTCGGCCAAGTTGGAGATTTTGGGCAACGCAAATTAGTATTCGCTTGGGCAAAAAGCGACCAGATGCCCTTGATTTTAGGCCAAACCAATTTTTTCCAAGAATTCAACGTGTGCTTCTTCCGCTCGGAGTTGGTGTTTGAGATAAAGCAAAAGTTGTAAGGCGAGACTGCCAGAGCATCTCCATTTTCTTACCTTTGCGCCCGCTTTT
>CAYZVM010000110.1:0-19494 GCA_964481485.1 uncultured Saprospiraceae bacterium
GTCGCCCAAACATCGCCCGCGCCGCTCGGCCTCGAAATCGAGCGCGCCGAGGGCTGCTGGCTGTTTGACAAAGAAGGGAAAAAATACCTCGACCTCATCGCAGGCATTGGGCCGAGCGTGTTGGGACACCGGCACCCGCGCGTGCAAACGGCTGTTCAGCAACAACTTGACTCCTATTGGCACACTCTCGTCTATGGCGAATTTGTGCTTTCGCCGCAGGTAAAACTCGCCCAGTTGCTCGCCGAAAACCTGCCCGGCCTCGACTCGGTTTATTTCACCAATTCCGGCGCGGAAGCCTGCGAAGGCGCGATGAAACTCGCCAAACGCTACACCGGTCGCCCCAACTTTGTCGCCTGTCGAAATGCCTATCACGGCAGCACACAAGGTGCAGCCAGCCTCATGTCGCCGACCGATTTTACAATGGCTTTTCAGCCGCTTTTGCCTGGTATTCAGCATATTGACTTCAATCGCGACGAGGATTTAGAAAAAATAGACCGCCACACGGCAGCCGTCGTGGTGGAAACGGTGCAGGGCGAAGCCGGCATTATTCCGCCCCGCCCCGAATGGCTCCAATCTGTTCGCCAACGTTGCGACGAAACCGGCGCGCTGCTGATGATGGATGAAATTCAGGCGGGCATGGGGCGCACGGGACGGCTTTTTGCTTTTGAAAAATACGGCATTGCGCCCGACATCCTGCTGCTCGCCAAAGGCTTCGGCGGCGGGATGCCGCTCGGCGCGTTCGTGGCTCGGCACGAACTGATGCAGACTTTGGCCCACGACCCGGTGCTGGGGCATATCACCACATTTGGCGGACATCCGGTGTGTGCGGTGGCTGGATTGGCGACGCTGGAGATTTTGCTGGAAGGGGATTTATTGGCACAAATACCTGAAAAAGAGGCTCTTTTTAAAAACCTACTTGTCCATTCCGGCATCAAAGAAGTGCGGAGTGCAGGACTTTGGCTGGCGGTGGATTTGGGCGACGCGGTGAAAGTGCAGCAAGTAATTCAACATTGCATCGCGCACGGCGTCATCACCGATTGGTTTTTGTTCAACGACCGAAGCCTGCGCATTGCACCGCCGTTGATTATTTCGGAGGAGGAGATTCGATTTGCCTGCGAGGTGATTTTGAGCGGCCTGTAACGCCCACTTTCAGTTGGCGCACACGAGGATCGCCAACTGAAAGTGGGCGTTACAAAAAATCCGGCTACCCGCTTTTGCAGATAACCGGACTCCTGTTTGGAAAGTATCAATCTCTACTCTATCCTCTTGAAATTCTGAAATTCAATTCTCCATCCACGTGATCGGCACCGCGAGCACCGGAATATTGGAGTGATTGACCGTATCCTCCGTGATGCTTCCGAAAAACACATGGGACAGTCCATGCCGTTGGTGGGTAGCCATTGCAATCATATCGGCATCATATTGGTCGGCGACGGAGAGTATGGTCGAGTCTTTGAACACCGATTCCATCACCATGATGACTTCGGGTTTTGATAAACCTGCCGCCTCTGACAGCCGGTTTTTCCTCGCTTCTGCCGAGCCGTCCGTCGGAAACCCAGCAGGGTTGTTAAGATATAAAACCTTGACATTGAAGCCAAAAACTTTTTGCCATTCGGCCAAATACCGGAAAATATTTTTTTGGTCGTCTTTGAGCGTGGACGGCAGCAGCACCGTTTTCAGTTCAAAATCTTCGACACCCTCGGGTATCGCCAACACTGGGCAGGGTGCCGTGCGAATCACTTTTTCGGTGTTGGAGCCGACCAAAAACTCTTGCACACCCGACGCGCCTTTTGTGCCCATCACCACCAAATCTGCGCCGTCTTGTTCGGCCACTTGGCGGACGCACGAGTGCAAGAAACCCTCTTCCACCCGGACACTCACTTTAACTTTGGCAAATGCCGGATTTTCGTACAACTCCAATTTCATTTTTTCGAGTGTGCGGGCAGCCGACTCGTCGTACTCTTGGTCTTCCATGTAATCAGTCGCTGGTGTATATTCCGAAAGTGGCGTGGAATATATGGTGGACACATTGGCATGGAGCAGTTCTATTTCGACACCACTTTTCGCGGCTATTTTGGCAGCGATGAAAAGGGCGTTTTTGGAATTCCGGGAAAAATCGGTGGGAACTAATATCTTTTTCATGACTTGCTGTGATGTTGATTTTCACTGCAAAAATGTGGCAAGCACAGCAGCCGAGCGATGACGCACATCAGGGTGGCGATTGATTTTGTGCGGGCAAATGTTTTTGTACCAAATCATGCTTAATTTTACCGAATGAAAATCCAATCTGTCACACTTGAAACACCCGCCCTGAAGCCCATCGTTGACTTCTACCAATCCGCACTTGGCCTTGAAGTCATCACAGCCGACCCCGGCATGGCGCATATCCGTATCGGCAGTTCGTGGCTCATTTTTAGAGAAAATCCCGCTTTAGAGGGTATCTACCATTTTGCCTTCAACATCCCCGGCAATCAAATCCGGGAAGGCATGGCATGGCTCGAACGGGCGGGCATCTCTCTGATTGCCAATGAAAAAGGAGAAACGCAAATAGATTTTCCGAATTGGAATGCCGAGGCGGCGTACTTTTTTGACCCGGCTGGGAATATCGTGGAAATCATCGCCCGGCGCGATTTGCAGAATGAAAGCGACCTCTCTTTCAACTCTGAATCCCTCATGGAAATCAGCGAAATCGGCATCGTCACCGACGATGTGCTCGCTTGGAACACCCGCGCCGAAACCGAATTCGGCGTCCTGCCGTTCGACAAACAAAAACCTTCGTCGGACTTTTCGGCACTCGGCACGGATATGGGGTTATTCATCGTGGTGCGGGCGGGGCGCAATTGGTTTTTGACCGATATTCCCGCAGTGAACGCGCCCTTGAAAGTGCGTTTTGAAAATGACCGAGGCGAGGAATTTGAATTGTGATTTCGCCCTCTGCCGACAAAACCCCACCCTTCACCCCTCATTTTCAGTCGAACCCTTCCCGTTATTTTCCGAATCATTACTTTTGCCGCTCTTTTGGCGAAACAAACCCGCACAGGCGGCGTTTAAGCCCCTCTTTTAGGTGGTTATCGGCCAACCAGTATCTATTAACCGATATCCAATAACCAATTCAACTAACTCAAAAGAATGGCACAATTCAAATCGGACGTAGAAGCAGTGGACGCATTGGCGCAGACGTACAAAAACCTTTCGGCGGAAGTCGGCAAAGTCATCGTCGGGCAAGACGATGTGGTGCGGGCGGTCATTATCACCCTTTTTTCCAACGGCCACGCCCTGCTCGTCGGCGTTCCGGGGCTTGCCAAAACGCTCTTAGTCAGCACCATAGCAGAAGTGCTCGACCTTGATTTCAAACGTATCCAGTTCACGCCCGACCTGATGCCCTCGGACATCACCGGCAACGAAATCCTTGACGAAGACCGCCACTTCCGTTTCTTGCGCGGCCCCGTGTTTGCCAATATCATCCTCGCGGACGAGATAAACCGTACCCCGCCCAAGACACAGGCCGCATTGCTCGAAGCCATGCAGGAACGCTCTGTCACGGTGAGCGGTTCGCGCCATCTGTTGCCGTCGCCTTTCTTCGTGTTGGCTACCCAAAACCCCATCGAACAAGAAGGCACTTACCCGTTGCCCGAGGCACAGTTGGACCGTTTTATGTTCAACATCCCGCTCACATACCCCACTTACGAGCAAGAAGTAGAGGTGGTAAAAAACACGACTTCTTCTTTCAAGGCTCAGCTCAGCCACATCCTGAATAGTGAGCAAATACTTGAATATCAGCAGTTAATTCGGAAAATACCCGTGAGCGACAATGTGCTGGAATACGCCGTCGGGCTTGCCAGCAAAACCCGCCCCGGCACCGAGCGCGCCACCAAAGAAGCCAACAATTACCTCGGCTGGGGAGCAGGCCCGCGTGCCAGCCAATACCTCGTGCTGGGCGCCAAATGCCACGCAGCCATTCGCGGGAAATACTCGCCCGACATCGAAGATGTGCAGGCCATCGCCAGCCTCGTGCTGCGCCACCGCATCGTGCGAAACTACAAAGCCGAAGCAGAAGGGATAACGGAAGAGAACATCATCGAGGCGTTGTTGTAAAACATACAACTGTCGGCCCAATCAAAATTATAGGTGATTGTCCGCCCGGCAGGTTGAGACAAAAAGGGTGTTTCCCAAGTCATTGGGAGACACCCTTTTGCGTTGTCGAGATGAGGGTCAAAACCGGAGCGGCGAGAAGAGCTGTGCTTTCATTTTGAGGCTGTATTGCTGTCCGAAAATGAACAACCTTGTCCGCTATCGAACGACGTTGCCGCATTTTTTTCTTTCTAAAAAATTGATTTTCAATAAGAAACAATCAGGCATAGGCATTGTCATGGGTAATTTGTAAATTGAATTTGGCACCTCTTGTCAACAACCTTTGCAAACAACAAACATGCTGAATACTTATTTCAAACTCACCCTCCGCCATCTCTCCAACAACCGCCTTTATTCCGTCATCAACATCCTCGGTTTGGCGGTCGGCATTGCTGCCTGCCTGCTGATATTCCGGCTCGTGCATTACGAACTGAGTTTCAACACGTTTTTCAAAAACTACGAACGCGCCGTGCGGATTGTCACGACATCAAAAAGTGAGGCAGAAGGAGAAGGGCACACGCCCGGCATACCCATTCCGGCTATGGATGCAATGCAAAACACGGTGACGCAATTCGAGCAGTTTGCCCGGATACGGGAGACGTGGCCGATTATCACGGTGCCCGATGCCGCCGGAGGGGCGTCGAGCAGGAAATTCAACACCCAAGAAGAACACGAAATCGGCGTGTTCGCAGAGCCTGCTTTTTTCAAAATATTTGATTGGGAATGGCTGTCGGGCGATTCCGAAACGGCTTTGACGGAACCGAATTCTATCGTTTTGACCAAAAAAATGGCCGAAAAGTGTTTCGACTCTTGGCAGGCAGCCCTCGGGAAAACGGTGCTAATGGACAATGCGATCCTGCTCACCGTGCGCGGCGTAGTAGCCAACGCGCCCGACAACACCGATTTTCCTTTCCATGTGATAGTGTCGTATGAGACTTTGAAGAAAAACGGAGAGTTGTACTATTATTCCAACGATTGGGGCAGCACGAGCAGCAACAATCAAGCCTATGCCTTGCTGCATGATGCCGGCCAATTCGACGCTGCCAATGCCTCGCTCGCTACCGTCGGGCAAGCAGAATACACCAAAGACAACCCCAATTTTAGCACAGTTCATCACCTCCAGCGGCTGGCCGACCTTCACTACGACGACCGTTTTGGCACCACCGGCACCCATATCATCAGCAAAAGCCGCCTGTGGGTGCTGTCGCTCGTGGGGCTGCTGATAGTCGTGATGGCCTGTTTCAATTTTATCAATTTGGCAACCGCATTGGCGGTGCGGCGCTCCAAAGAAGTGGGTGTGCGCAAAACGCTGGGCGGGAGCCGCACCCAATTGATACGGCAATTTATGGGCGAAACTGCACTGCTCGTGCTATTTTCCGTCACCCTCGGCACCGTGCTGGCCGCGATGCTCGCCCCACAATTGAAACACATTTCGGATGTGCCAGATACACTGCCCTTCCTTTCTAACCCTATCATCTGGATTTTCTTGCTGGCCGTCACCATCATTGTGAGTGTATTGTCCGGTTTTTATCCAGCCATCGTGCTGGCGGGTTTCAGCCCCGTGAAAGCCTTGAAAACCAACACCACGCCCGAAAGAGCAGGCGGCGGCTCTTTGCGCAAATCGCTGGTAGTGTTGCAGTTTATGATAGCGCAGGCGTTGATTATCGGCACATTGGTGACGGTGAGTCAGTTGGAGTATATCCGCAAAATGGATTTGGGGTTCCAGCCCGATTTGGTTTATACCACCAATGTCAGTTACGACAGCATCAGTGGACCGCGTTTTGAGACTTTTAAACAAAAACTCTTGCAAATCCCCGGCGTGGAGTCAGCCAGTTTTGGGAGCGATGTGCCTTCGTCGGGTAACACTTGGTCGAGCAATTTTGCCCTGGGCCGAGGTAAAAATGATGCGCAGTTCAATACTTCCCTCAAATATTGCGACCCTGATTATTTCAAAACGTATGGATTGCGGTTGCTGGCCGGGCGTGCCCTCCAGCCGAGCGACACCACTCGCGAGGCTATTGTAAATCAAACTTTGCTACGCAAATTGGGCATCCACAATCCCGAAGAAGTGCTGGGCAAAGAACTGAAAATCGGTAGCCGGCGCGGGATCATAGTCGTCGGGGTCGTGGAAGATTTCAATTCGCACTCGGTACACCGGGAATTGGAGCCCATTACCATGACCACCCGGAAAGAATTTTACAACGTCATGGGCATCAAAATCCACCCAGAGAACATGACCGCCACCACTGCGGCCATTCAAAAAGTGTACGAAGAAACTTTTCCCGAACAGGTATTTGAAGGTGAATATTTTGACGAATCCATCGCCGAGTTTTACCGGGACGAAAGTCGTTTTTCGCTGACCTGCAAAGGGTTCGCGCTGCTGGCCGTTTTCATCTCTTGCCTCGGCTTATTCGGCCTCGCGTCTTTGATAGCCGTGCAAAAAACGAAGGAAATCGGCATCCGAAAAGTGCTGGGCGCGTCGGTCGGTTCGGTGGTGGGGCTGCTGAGCCGCGATTTTTTATTGCTCGTGATGGTCGCCTTTGCGGTGGCCGCACCTATAGCGTGGTGGGCCATGAACCAATGGTTGCAGGATTTTGTCTATCGCGTCAGCATCGGGTGGCAGTTGTTTGCCGTCACAGGTGTGTTGGCGGTGTTGGTGGCGATGGCTGCGATTAGTTTTCAGGCAATACGGGCGGCATTGGCCAATCCGGTGGAATCACTGCGCAGCGAGTAATTCCCGCTGCGCGATGATTTTTTATTTGGAATGTCGCTCCCGAAGTATTGCCTCCACCTCTTCTAATTTCACCTCTTTTGCTGCCAAAAGCACGAGCAGGTGGTAGAGCAGATCGGCAGTTTCGTCGAGCAGTCGTTCACGGTTGTTGCCCAAAGATTCGATGACCGTTTCCACGGCCTCTTCTCCTACTTTCTGCGCGATTTTTGGGATACCTTCTGCAAAAAGCCGCGCCGTGTAAGAGCTTTCTGGCGCAGCTGTTCGGCGCTCCCGAACCACATTTTCCAGCGTCGGCAAAAAGTAGGCTGATTGATTCCGCTCGCCCCAGCAAGTATCCGCCCCGGTATGGCAAACCGGCCCGGCAGGTTCGGCTTTTATTAAAATCGCATCTTGGTCGCAATCGAGCAAAATGGCGCGGAGATGCAGCACATTTCCCGACGATTCGCCTTTTGTCCACAGGCGCTGCTTGGAGCGGCTGAAAAAAGTGACGAGGCCGGTTTCTCGTGTTTTTGCCAATGCCGCCGCGTTCATGTAGCCGAGCATGAGCACCACGCCTGTGCGGGCATCTTGCACGACTGCGGGTACGAGGCCATCGGGCATTTTAGCAAAATCAGGCTCGGTTGATGTATTCACAATCAGTCAGTTAGAACAATGAAAAAGGTTAAGTACTCGAACAGAATTAACCGCAAAGAGTACTAAATATTTAACCCAAGTTGTGACCCACCGAATCAAAGGGATGGGAAAACGGATTCAACAGATGAAACGGATTGGAACGGATTTTTTTCTCTAATTTTTCAAAAAATCCGTTCCAATCTGCAAAATCCGCTTCATCCGTTTTGCAATCCTATCTTGTATGTGCGTAGGTCACAACTTGGGTTATTTAGGAATCAATCTTTTGCGCTCTTAGCGGTCTTTGAGGTGATTTTGCTGGCTCTTGGTTCGGCGGCGGTTCCGCGCTATTGAGCAATAGGCACCGTCACCGGACAGAAACCCCATGTTCCCGCAAATAGTTTTTCAATTCGGGAATCGGAATTTCTCCAAAATGGAACACCCCAGCGGCAAGCGCGGCATCTGCTTTTCCGATAGTGAAAACATCGAGAAAATGCGCCATCGTCCCGGCGCCACCGGAGGCGATGACCGGGATGGAAACGGCTTCTGAAATGCTGCGGGTGAGCTCGAGCGCAAAGCCAGCCTTCGTGCCGTCGTGTTCCATTGACGTCAGCAGGATTTCGCCCGCGCCGCGTTCGGCGGCTTCCCGCGCCCATTCGAGCGCCCGGCGTTCGGTCGGGATACGCCCGCCGTTTAGATAAACATACCATTCGCCATCCTCATGTGGGCGGGCATCTATCGCCACCACAACACATTGACTGCCAAATGTTTTTGCCAAATCATTTATCAAATCTGCTTGGCGGACGGCTGCCGAATTGATGCTCACCTTGTCGGCTCCGGCTTGCAAAAGTGTGTCCACCTGCGCTATCGAACTGATGCCGCCGCCCACGGTGAACGGAATGTCAAGCACCTGCGCGATGCGGCGGGCGAGTTCGGCAAATGTCGTGCGGCCTTCATGCGTAGCCGTGATGTCGAGGAATACCAACTCGTCAGCACCCATTCGGGAATAAGCCTCAGCCAGCAGCACCGGGTCGCCGGCTTGGCGCAGGTTTTCAAACCGGATGCCCTTCACCGTTTGGCCGTCCTTGATGTCAAGACATGGAATGATGCGTTTGGCGAGCATCTTAAACTTTTGAAAATACGCGGAAATAGTGCAGCGGAATTTTGTCCTCAAAAAAGGCTTTTCCAACAATAGCACCCGCACAGCCAAGACCCGTGAGCTCTTCCAAATCGGCCACGCTGCTGATGCCGCCGCTGGCAACGAGTTGCAAATCAGGGAATTCAGATAAAATATCGCGGTAAAGTTGGACGGCTGGGCCAGAGAGTTCGCCGTCGCGGGCGATGTCGGTGACTGATACTTGGCGGATGCCAAGGCTGTGCATTTTTCGCAGAAAATCGAACAGACTGACTTTCGTTTGCTCTTTCCAGCCATGTACCGCCATCTGCCGCTCGCGCACGTCGGCACCTACGAGGAAGCGGTCGGGGCCAAATTTTTCGACCCATGCGCTGAACTCATCTTGGGCCAACACGGCTACGCTGCCGACGGAAAAAAGCATCGCCCCGGCGTCCCATACCTGTTTGAGCGAGGGGATGGAGCGCAGGCCGCCGCCATAATCAATTTGCAGCCGGGTGCGGGCCGCTACCTCCACGAGGATGTGCAGATTGGCGGGTCGCCCGGTGCGTGCGCCGTCCAAATCCACCATGTGGAGGCGGCGGATGCCAGCTTGTTCCAGTTCGAGCGCCAGTTCCAGCGGACTGGCGAGGTATTCGGTTTTTTGCTCAAAATCGCCTTGGCGCAGGCGGACGAGTTTGCCATCCAAAAGGTCGAAAGAAGGAATGATTTCCATGTGAATACGTTGCTGCCTTTCGGCAGATGGTTCGTTAGCAGAAATGTCGGCGCGATGCCAAATTGTTTTTTCTATTGTTTGATTTTCAAAAAGTTATTTAAAATCCGTTGACCAACCGTGCTGGATTTTTCGGGGTGAAATTGCACCGCATAAAAGTTGTCCCGGTGCAGGGCAGCGCTGAATTTCACGCCATAATCCGTCATGGCGACTGAGGCAGGGTTTTCTTCCGCATAATAACTGTGGACGAAATATGCGAAACTCCCCTCCGCCACGCCGTCGAACAAATCGCCGCGAAGATTGCACAATTTATTCCAACCAATGTGCGGGACTTTGAGCGGTTGAGATTTGGAGATTGAGGTTCGGGTATTTTGAAATTTGTGCACTCCCGCGTCAAAAATGCCGAGGCAGGTCGTGTCATTTTCCTCCGAATGCCGACAGAACAATTGCAGCCCGAGGCAGATGCCCAGCACCGGCTGCCGGAGCGAACAAATCACCTCGTCCAGCCCGCGTTCCCGCAAATAGCGCATGGCCGAGGAGGCTTCGCCCACGCCGGGAAATATGACCCGGTCGGCGCGGCGCAACTCCTCCGGGTCGTCCGTCCAGATGGATTGCACCCCCAATCGTTCGAGGGCGAATCGGACAGACTGGACATTCCCGGCGTTGTATTTTACGATGGCGACTTTCATAAAACTCCTTTCGTCGTGGGCAGTTCAAAGTTGTTTGGGTCGCGTTTTACGCTCATTTTCAATGCTTTGGCGAAGGCTTTGAAAATTGCCTCGATTTTATGGTGTTCGTTTTGGCCTTCGCAGCGGATGTTCAGGTTGCAACGGGCGGCATCGGAAAAGGATTTGAAAAAATGAAAAAACATCTCGGTCGGCACATCGCCGATTTTTTCGCGGCGAAATTCGGCCTCCCACACGAGCCAGGGTCGTCCGCCAAAATCGATCGCCACCTGTGCCAGCGCGTCGTCCATCGGGAGGCAAAAACCGTAGCGTTCGATGCCCCGTTTGTCGCCGAGCGCTTGAGCCACCGCTTCGCCGAGCGCGAGCGCCGTATCTTCGATGGTGTGGTGTTCGTCAATGTGCAAATCCCCTTTCGCCTCAATGTTCAAATCCAGCCCCCCATGCCGCGCCAATTGGTCGAGCATGTGGTCGAAAAAAGCAAGGCCTGTATGGATGCTGTTTTTGCCCACCCCGTCGAGGTTGAGTTCGATGGTAATATCGGTTTCGCGGGTCGTGCGGCGGTGACTGACGCGGCGCGGCGGGCATTTCAAGAACTGATAAATCTGCTCCCAATTGTCGGCAATCAACTCAATATCAAGGTTTTGGTTTTCAGGATTGTACTCGATGCCGGACGAATGTTGCAGCACCGCACCCGGCACCGATTCCGCCGCGATGCCAGTTTTGTTTTGTAAAAAAATCGCCTTCGCGCTGAGGTTTTTGGCCAACTGCACATCCGTCAATCGGTCGCCAATAACGTAAGAGTGAGCAAGGTCAAAATCGCCGTTCAGATACTCCGTGAGCATGGCCGTGCGGGGTTTTCGGGTGGGCGCATTTTCATGAGGAAACGAGCGGTCAATATGCACCGCCCTGAATTGAACACCCTCATTTTCAAGCGTTTTCATCATTTTTTCCTGTGCCGGCCAGAAAGTGTTTTCGGGAAAAGATGCTGTGCCGAGGCCGTCTTGGTTCGTGACCATCACGAGCGCGAAGTCCAATTCCCGAGCGATGCGGGCGAGCGCAAAAATCGCCCCCGGCACGAATTCCAATTTCTCCAAACTGTCCACCTGCTGGTCGGGTTGCGGCTCCACGATGAGGGTGCCGTCGCGGTCAATAAAAAGCAGTTTTTGCATACTAGAGGGCTGGGTATTTTTTGAGGGTTTTCATGAGGCGCACGTTTTCGTCGGGTGCGCCAACTGTGATGCGCAGACAATTTTCGCAGTGCATTTCCCGGCTGCGGTTGCGGACAACAATGCCGTCGTCACAGAGATATTGATAAATTTTGTCCGCGTCCGATACCCGCACGAGCAGGAAATTGGCATCGCTGGGAAATACCTGCCGTACACAGAAAATTTGGGGCAACTCGATCTCCAATCTGGCGCGCTCGGTCAGCAAAGTGGCGACTTTCGATTGCATTTCCGACGTTCGCCGCAACGCTTCCAAAGCCTGTTGAATCGTGGCCGCGCCGAGATTGTACGGGTATTTTATTTTGTTCAAAACATTGACAATAAGCGGATTGGCGAACGCTATGCCCACCCGCAAACCCGCCAAACCCCATGCTTTGGAAAGCGTTTGCAACACAACGAGGTTTGGAAATTCCGCCAACCGCGTCACCCACGACGGCTTTTCCGAAAAATCAATATACGCTTCATCTAAGACCACCAAACCGGGAAAATCCCCCAACATTTTCAAGATAAAATCTTCGGGCAAGCAGTTGCCGGTCGGGTTGTTTGGCGAACAGAGGAACAGCAATTTCGAGTGCGCATCGGTGGCAGCGCGGACTGCTGCACCATCCGGCGAAAAGTCGGGGCGAAGCGGCGCAAGGCGGGTTTCTGCACCGTGAATATTGGCCTGCACGGCGTACATCCCATACGTCGGCGGCACCAGAATAATGTTGTCGCGCCCCGGTTCGCAAAAGGCTCGCAGCAGCAGGTCAATCGCCTCGTCGGAGCCATTGCCAAGAAAAATCTGCGCCGGGTCGGTGCCTTTCAGCCGGGCAATGGCTTGTTTCAAAGTGTGCTGCTGTGGGTCGGGGTAGCGGCTGAAATCTTCGTCGAGCGGGCTGCCGAGACTGTTTTCGTTCGCATCCAAAAAGACGGTTGACGATGGGCGATCAACGGTTGATAATCCACTTTTAAACTCATCGCGGGCGGATGAATAAGGTCGCAGCGAGCGGATATTTGATCGCGTGAGCGCGTCTATTTTTTCTTGTAAATTGTTCATTTTCAAAACGAAATGTGTCATCCTGAACAGCGTGAAGAATCCTCAAAAGTCCGGCTTGTGTAGTTTTCTCGCTTCGCTCGAAATAACAAATTAGAAGGGAAAGCCATCAGGCGCAATTGCCAATCGCACATCTACCGCCCGTGCGTGTGCTTCCAAACCTTCTGCCCGCGCCATTTCCGTGATAGCCGAACCCAGCAGTTTCAGGCCTGAAGACGTGATTTGCTGGAAGGTGATTTTTTTCAAAAAACTGTCGAGCGACACGCCCGCATACACCCGCGCCCAGCCGCCAGTGGGCAAGGTGTGGTTGGTGCCGGAAGCATAGTCGCCCGCGCTTTCGGGGGTGAAAGGACCGAGAAAAACCGACCCCGTGTTTGTCACTTTTCCCGCCCAAAATTCCGGCTCAGCTACTTGCAAAATCAAATGTTCGGGCGCGTAAGCATTTGAAATCGCCATCGCGTCAGCCAGGTTATTGACTAAAACGGCGTGGCTATTGGCGAGTGATTTTTCGGCAAAATCCCGGCGCGGCAGTTCGGCAATTTGTTTTTTCAACTCATTTTCAACCTGTTGAATCAAAATTTCGAAATCGGAAATCAACAAAACTTGGCTGTCCGCCCCGTGCTCGGCCTGACTGAGCAGGTCAGCGGCGACGAAAGCGGGATTGGCGGTCGAATCGGCTACGACGCACACCTCGGAAGGCCCGGCGGGCATATCAATCGCCACGCCATCGAGGCTCACGAGTTGTTTAGCCGCCACGACCCAAGCATTGCCGGGGCCAAAAATCTTCCAAACCTGCGGCACCGTCTCCGTCCCATACGCCATGGCCCCGATGGCTTGCACACCGCCGATTTTGAATACGCGCCGGATGCCGCACAATTGGGCGGCAAACAGCACGGCGGGATGCACCGCTCCGCCCGGCTGTGGCGGTGTACACAAAATAACTTCCTGACAACCTGCTATTTGTGCCGGAACGCCGAGCATGAGCGCGGTGGAAAATAGCGGTGCCGTGCCGCCTGGGATGTAGAGGCCGACCCGTTCAATCGCCACACTTTTGCGCCAACAGGTGACGCCGGGCATGGTTTCCACGGGCTGTGCGTGTTCCCATTGCCGCTCGTGAAAAGTGCGGATGTTGGCGTATGCCTGCCGAATAGCGGCTTGCAGAGCGGGCGAAACGGCGTGTTCGGCGGCGGCAAACTCGGCCTCCGTGACTTCCAAATTTTCGGGTGCGAAGCCATCGAATTGTTGTGCCAATCGCCGCACCGCCGCGTTGCCTTCGGCGCGAACGGCGGCGAGCAAGGCCGCGACTTTTTCGCGGCGTTCGGCTGCTTGTCCGTCGGTTGGCCGGGTGAGCAGAGATGCAACTTGGGCTGGGTTTGGATATTTTATGATGTTCATTTTCAGTAAAAAATGGTAATTAGAGAATCATCCTCTCAATGGGGACTACCAAAATCCCCTCGGCACCGGCGGCCTTTAGTTGTTCCAGCACGTCCCAGAATACAGCTTCTGGCACCACGCTGTGGAGGCTGCTCCAGCCTTCGAGGGCGAGGGGCAGCACAGTGGGGCTTTTCATGCCGGGCAGCAGGCGGGAGATGTCGGTGATGCGGTCGTTGGGCGCGTTCATGAGGATGTAGCGGTGGCTTTTGGCGTTGCGGTTGGCGTGGAGGCGGAAAAGCAGCCGGTTCAGGATTTCCTGTTTTTCGGGCGCCAGGGATGGATTGGCGATGAGCAAAGCTTCAGACATGAGCACAGTTTCCACTTCACGGAGGCCATTGGCGAGCAGGGTGCTGCCGGTGCTCACGATGTCGAAAATGGCATCGGCCAAGCCGAGCGAGGGCGCTATTTCAACGGCGCCGCTGATTTCGTGAATGTCGGCGCGGATGTTTTTTGTTTTCAAAAAATGTTCGAGCACCCGGACGTAACTTGTGGCAATACGCAGGTTTTCAAGGCTTTCGATACCTTGATAGTTGCTGTTTTTCGGCATGGCGATACAGAGGCGGCATTTTCCGAAACCCAACCGCTCGACGGTGCGCACGGTTTTTTGTTTTTCCAAAATGACATTTTCGCCGACGATGCCCGCGTCCACCACGCCCTCTTCCACATATTCGGGGATGTCGTCGTCGCGGAGGAAAATGATTTCCATCGGGAAATTGTCGGCTTGCGCCCGGAGGCGGTTGGAGCCGCTGCTGAATGAAATGCCCGCGTCGCGCAACAACGCGACGGAGTCTTCAAACAAGCGACCGGATTTTTGAATGGCGATGCGTAGCATAATTTGAAAATGGGAGAATGGAGGGAATGGGATAATTGGGGTTTCAGAAAGAAAAAACCCGGCTTGCCGCGTACACGACAAGCCGGGTTTGGTGAATTTACAAGACGCAATGTATGCGCCGACACCTCATCGCTTGCCGGGTGGCAGATGATGATGGTGGTGGTGCATCGAAATGGCGTTTTTCATATTCATGGGGTAAAAGTAGGGTTTTGATTTTCATGCAGCACAATAGTTTTAGGTCATAAAATTTTGACGGCTTTTACAGAACCGTTTTTTCCAGTGCTGAATGTTATTGGACAAACTTCACTTACGCCCCATTTGGCAAACATTTCGGACTGAAGTAATGGGAGTGTTTGCTTATTTTGCCGAACAAAAACTTTTCAACGATGCGCTTTTTTCCTTCGCTCTTGCTCACTGCGTTTACTGCTACGCTTTTTGCCCAAAATATAAATGTGTCGCACCGCTCTACTTTGGTTTACACCGGTAAAAACCTCGCCAACGTATGGGGCTATGCGGACGGGGGCAATGAATATGCGCTCGTGGGCACAAGTGCCGGCTTGAGCATTGTGGATGTGACCAATCCTGACGACCCCGATGAAATCATCCATATTTCCGGCCCAAACAGCATTTGGCGGGAAATCAAAACGTACCAGCATTATGCTTATGTGGTGACGGAAGGTGGCGGCGGGTTGCAAATTGTGGATTTGACCAATCTGCCCGGCACCAACTTAACTTGGCACAATTACACTGGCAACGGCGCTATCGCCGGTCAACTCTCGAATATTCACGCGCTCCATGTGGATGAGACGAAGGGGTATTTGTATTTGTTCGGAGCCTATCCCAATCCATTCGGCGGCAGGGCTGTGGTGCTGAATCTCAATGCCGACCCCTATAACCCGACTTATGCAGGTCATTTCAATTCCACTTTTTCGGGCAACCACAATTACATCCACGACGGCTATGTGGACAATGACATCATGTACAGCGGGCACATTTATGGCGGTTTTTTCTCGATTGTGAACATGGCCAATAAAAGCAATCCCTCGTTAATAACGACCCAACAAACACCGGGACTTTTTACCCACAACACCTGGCTTTCGGGAACGACCCTTTTTACTACAGATGAAGTGAACAACTCGTTTT
The DNA here is from genome assembly GCA_964481485.1 of uncultured Saprospiraceae bacterium. Lineage (GTDB taxonomy): Bacteria > Bacteroidota > Bacteroidia > Chitinophagales > Saprospiraceae > M3007. Next base: position 15,667 of record CAYZVM010000110.1, read on the forward strand.
TGGCGGCTTACGACATCAGCAATACGAGCAATATCACGTTGCTCGACAAAATCCAGAGCAACCCCGGCAGCAACTCGATGGTACACAACACCTACATTATCAATGATTACGCCGTCACGTCGTGGTACAAAGACGGCTTCACCATCGTGGATGCGTTGCGCCCGGCTAACTTGGTGCAAGTGGGCAATTACGATACTTACCCCGGCTCAGGCGGTGGCTCCAATGGTTGTTGGGGCGTGTATCCTTACCTGCCGTCGGGCAACATTCTTGCTTCCAACATATCGGGGGCAAGCCCGAGCAACGGCGAACTGTGGGTGCTGACACCTGATTATGTGCGCGGTTGTTATGTAGAGGGCGAAATCACCCATCTCGTCACGGGCCAGCCTTTGGGCGGTGCTTTGGTGAAACTGCTTGGCACCAACACCGCCAACATCAGTGGTGCGAACGGTCTTTACAAAATGGGCCAATTGCAAAGCGGCACTTATACCGCACAAATCAGCAAGTTGGATTTTGTGACACAAAACATTTCCGTGTCGCTCAACAATGGCGTTTTGACCACGCTCAATGTAGCACTCGCACCCGTGGGGCTGCCCGTCGAACTCGTGCGTTTCGATGCCAAAGCCGACGGAAACTACGCACTGCTCGAATGGGAAACGGCTACGGAGGTGAATAATCGGGGTTTCGAGGTGCAACACAGCACGAGCGCGAACGATTGGCAATTGGAGGGTTTGGTGGAGGGTAAAGGCAATAGCAGCACGCCCGCTGCGTATGAATTCCGGGTGCCAGACCTCTCGCCGGGCACGCATTTTTTCCGCCTGCGGCAAACGGATTTTGATGGCGGCAGCACATTCACCGATGTCAAGTCATTGGAAATCAGAGGCAAACAGTTTTACGCGGCTTTTCGCCCGAATACGGTGAGCGACGTGGGGGAGTTGTATTTATTTTCCGAAACGCCCACCTCGGTTCGGGTGGAAATTTTCAACGCCGCCGGTCAGCCTTTGGGTCTCGCGCGGGCAGTTGATTTGGAAAAAGAAACCGTGCTGCCAATAGAAATGGGGCATCTGCCAGCAGGTCTATATTTTGCGGTGGTGCAGCCGGAAGGAGAGCGAGTGGTGGTTTCTTTTTTGAAAAATTGAAAAGACGAGGCACATTCGCCAGTTTAAGACACCGCGTCAAATACGCAGAGACGCCCCCTAAAAGTTGACCGATTTTCACCCGTCCTTTGTTCCGATTTTATCAGAAGTTGTTTGAGTTAATTTGCTGGAGTCAAAAAGAAGGGTTTTGTTGTCAGGCAAGGCTCATTTTTTAGTGCGTAGTCGGCAACTCCGTGCTAAAAAATAGCCGAAGCATGGCAGCAAAAGACAAATTTTTGACCCAGTGAAATTAACTCAAACAACTTCTCAACTTCACCCGCTCACGCACCATGAAAAAACAAACCTTTATTTTTTCGCTCACCGTATTTTTGACGATGGCGGGACTTTTTTCCGCGCCCTCTCTTTTTGCTCAACCCAAAATCCAGTTGGTGGATTTTGCATCCAATTTTTCCCAACCAGTGGACATCGCGCATTGTGGCGACAGCCGTCTTTTTATTGTGGAAAAAAGAGGCTATATCTGGATACTCGACAGCCTTGGCAACCGGCTGCAAGATACTTTCCTGAACATTGACCCCCGCGTGCTTTCGGCACAAAGCGAGCGTGGGTTGCTGGGGCTTGCGTTTCCGCCGGACTATGCCCAATCGGGTTATTTTTATGTTTATTATACCCGTGAAACGGACGGCGACACGCGCCTTTCCCGTTTTTCCCGCACCCCGCAAAACCCCAACAAAGCTGACCCCAATAGCGAATTGATTATCCTGACGCAAGACCAGCCATTTGCAAACCACAACGGCGGCTGCATCAAGTTTGGCCCCGACGGCTATCTCTATATTGCGCTCGGCGATGGCGGCTCTGGCGACGACCCGCAGAACAACGGACAGAAAAAGACCACTTTTCTCGGCAAAATCCTGCGCATTGATGTCAGCAACAGCAATGCCTCGACACCTTACGCTGTGCCGCCCGACAACCCGTTTGTGAGCAACTCCACCTATCTCCCGGAAATCTGGTCGCTCGGCTGGCGCAACCCCTGGCGCTTTTCTTTCGACCGGCTCACTGGCGATATGTGGGTCGGCGATGTGGGCCAAAGTGCCCGCGAAGAGATTGATTTTGAACCCGTTGGCATGGGAGGCCGCAACTACGGCTGGCGCTGCTACGAAGGTGTGAATGCTTATATCACAGGAGGCTGTTCGGGGGCGAGCAACTATACTGGCCCGGTGTTCGATTATGACAACAACTCGTTGGGCTGCTCCGTCACGGGCGGTTTTCGTTATCGCGGCAGCAAATACGCCGACCTGTACGGCAAGTATATTTTCACCGACTATTGCAGCGGACGCTGGTGGGTGACGCAGCAAAACCCCAACGGCTCGTTCAGTTCTGCGCAAATTGCCGACCTCTCCAATAGCCAATACAGCAGCCTCGGTGAAGACCGCGACGGGGAGTTGTATGTCGCGCTTTTGGGGACTGGCAAAATCCAGAAAATCACGGAGTTGTGTTCCAGCTTCCAATTGACAGGAGAGGTGGTGCAACAAAATATCTGCACCGGCACGTTCAACGGCATCATAGAAGCACAAACGAGCGGCGGTGCAGCGCCAGTCAATTATATTTGGTCAAATGGACAAACCGGCAACTTGATTGTCTATCTCGAAGCTGGGTTTTATTCCGTCACCGCCACAGATGCCAATGGCTGTGCGCGTGTAGATACTTTTGAAATGACTAACGAATTCCCTGACCCGCCCACACCGATTGTCACGGCGCCGGCGATGGCGATTTGTGAAGGCGACACAATGACGTTGACAGCATCCGCCGCGCCGAATGACTATACTTACCAGTGGCTCGCCGATGGGACACTTATCACAGGAGCTACCGGGCAGACACTTGATATTTATAGTGGCGGCGCATATCAGGTAATTTTTCTGAGCAGTACGCCGTGCAGTTCTACTTCCGAAGAGTTTACCGTTGCTACGGCCACGCTGGTACCGCCGCCTATCAACGTTTCGGGCGATACGCTGACAGCAGTGACGTTCAACAATTATACTTTTCAATGGTATTTGGATGGGCAGCCCATCCCCGGTGCGAATGAAAAAACGTACATCGCCGAAATATCGGGCAACTACTCGTTGGAAGTGAGCGACGACAATGGCTGCCGGTCGTTCACGGAGGAAATCTATGTGGAGGTCAGTTCGGTGGCGTTACCTAATTCCGTCCGCCAATTCACCCTTGCGCCCAACCCCACGCATGATGTGATTTTATTGACATTGGAATTGGCAAAAACCGAGCGCGTCACCATCTCACTCAGCGACGCGCATCAAAAGCAGGTTTTTTTGCAAACAATACAAAACCAAAAGATTGCGCAGCCGATTGACCTGCGTGCATTGCCCGCCGGGACTTATTATTTGACCATTCAAATGGAAAGTGGACGGATAGTGCGGAAGGTGGCGAAGGTGTGATTTTTTGTCATTCTGCCGGAATCCGTCCGCTCCAAGCACGCGTACTCCACGGGGTTGCCCTTGTAGAGCGGACGGATTCCGACAGAATGACAAAAAATTGTCCAGGTTACGCTTGGCTACTTATCCCCCTCGATTAGCCCTTTCATCTGCCCTAAACCGCCGTTGCTCTATTGTTTGCCACCCAAACAGACGATTTCGCGTCAATTTCGCCACAAAATTTTCTCTGTCTGTTCTACCTTTCCGGCAAACAATTTTCAGCAAATCATGCAACTTACCATCCGCAATTT